>JAHHIL010000019.1 GCA_019358975.1 Trichocoleus desertorum ATA4-8-CV12 | reverse complement strand
TAAGGCTGTTTAACCGCTAACGACAGAGCTACAAACTGGAAAGCATCTGTAGGTGTCATGACCCTTGAAACGTAGCCAGTGAAGGCTCAGACTGGTCAGCTATCTAAAGTCGAGGCATGAAGCCCCGCTCTAAAGAACGGGGTGCTGACACTGTACTCCTACTGATCAGCCCGCAACTCACGAAAAAGGGTGAAAGCTAAGCCAAGCCTAAAATCAAATCTTGGGATGAGTCAAGGCCAATCGGTAACTTGATAGCTTTTAGGATTCGTAGCGAATTTTCAAAATCAAATTAATTGATGACAAAATAAAAGTAACCGAATTAGCAATAATTACAGGCAAAGACTGAATATAAACACCATAAATCAGCCACAGAAAAACTCCGACTGAAAACGTAATCAGCATCCATAGGGAAACATCTTTGGCAGATTTAGAGCGCCAGGTTTTGAGCAATTGTGGCACAAAAGCAGTAGTCGTTAAGGCGGCAGCAACGAAACCCAGCAGTGTCACAGCATCCATCTGTCTTTTTTCCTTAAACGCATCAATTCTCCCCATGCCTGATCATGCCAGCCTGAGGAGAATCCGCGCCGTCCAGATTGAGGAGTTTGGCTTACACGGCCAAGAATTGTTGAATCACATCATTGCTTAGTTCTTGGGTAGAGCCAGAGGCCACAATGCCGCCTTTTTGCATGGCGTAGTACCAGTCTGCTTGACGAACAAAGTGGAGATGTTGCTCGACCAGCAGCACCGAGATGCCAGTTTCCGCAATAATCCGCCGCACTGCCGCTTCGATTTCCAAAATGATTGAAGGTTGGATGCCTTCGGTGGGTTCATCTAGGACGAGTAAGCGGGGTTTGCCCATCAAGGCACGGGCGATCGCCAATTGTTGTTGTTGACCGCCACTTAAGTCTCCTCCTTGTCGAGAGAGCATGGTCTTAAGCACCGGAAACAGCTCAAAGATTTCGGCAGGGATTTCTGCTTGCTGGCGAGTTTTGCGATCGCTACAAGCTTCTAGACCCAACAACAAATTCTCTTTCACGGTCAGACGGGGGATAATTTCCCGTCCTTGAGGCACATAACCAATGCCGAGCCTAGCTCTTTGGTCGGTAGATTTAGAGTTAATTACATTTCCTGCCAAATAAATATTGCCACTACGCGGTGACAGTAAACCCATGACGGTCTTGAGCAGGGTCGTTTTACCCACACCATTGCGCCCAATTAAGCAAACCATTTTGCCCACCGGGACGCTGAGATCAACCTCGCGCAGAATATGGCTCTCCCCGTAGTAGACGTTGAGTCCCGCAACCTGAAGCATAGGGGATGGGGTGGTGGCACTTCTAGGAGCGTTTTCTGGGGCGATCGCGGCGTTAGCTGAATTCATCATGTGGCGCTGATCTCCTCTCTAACCGCTTCAGCCTGCATTTCTGACTGTTGACCTAGATACACTTCGATCACACGGGGATCGCTCTGTACTTGTTCGATAGTGCCTTCGCAAAGCACCGATCCCTCATGTAACACAGTGACTTGGCGAGCAATTTGGCGAACAAACTCCATGTCGTGCTCAATCACCAAAATCGAATGACTTTCAGCTAATGCCAACAGTAGTTCCCCAATATTGGCAGTTTCTTCGTCGGTCAGACCTGCCACAGGCTCGTCTACCAACAACAAATCGGGAGATTGCGCGACAAGCATGCCAATTTCTAGGCGCTGCTTTTCACCGTGGGAGAGCAACCCTGCTAAGCCATCCGCTTTAGCCGCTAAGCCGATGGTTTCTAGCAACCCGCCGATCCTACGTCGCTCCGCTGTAGAAGCTCGCCCCCACAAAGTCGAGAAAACAGATTTGGCTCGACTGCCCGCGATCGCTAAGTTATCTCGCACCGAGAGATTGAGGTAGATGCGGGGAGTTTGGAACTTGCGACCCACACCAAAACGGGCAATTTGATGCTCAGACAGCGATCGCAAGTTGCGGCCCTTAAACAGCACTCGCCCTTCAGTAGGCTTGACTTTACCTGTAATGACATCCAGAAAGGTGGTTTTACCTGCACCATTGGGGCCAATTACGACTCGGAGTTCTCCAGTGTCCATACTGAAGTTAAGTTGCTTTAAGGCTTTGAAGCCATCGAAGCTAACGGTAAGATTTTCAATTTCCAGAATTTTGCTGTTCATGGAAGTGCTAACTTCTCCCCGATGCGGAGAGGGGCTTTGGATCTTGCTCCCCTTCCCTCCAAGGGAAGGGGCTGGGGGTTAGGTCTATGAAACCTAATCATGTTTACTGAGCGTTTGCCGTTCTTGCTCAACCTCAGGATCAGTTTCGAGACTGGGATAGGTCATGACAGCGGGGCGGCGGCCTAAGAGCGATCGCAGTTGTTGCAATCCTTGGGAGCGTACCCAACCGACTAAACCGTTAGGTAATACCATCACTACCAGGAGAAACAACCCTCCTTGAAAAAAGAGCCAAATATCGGGAAAGCGTTCACTCAATAAGCTTTTGCCATAGTTGACGAGGAGAGCACCCAGCACAGCACCACCTAGAGAAGCGCGGCCTCCTACTGCAACCCAAATCACCATCTCAATCGAGAAGGCGATATCCATTGCTTTGGGTGAGATGATGCCCGTTTGCAGGGTGAACATAGCTCCTGCTAAGCCTGCCAAACCTGCGGAAACAGCAAAAACCAAAACCTTAAACCCAGTAGGATCGTATCCAGAGAAACGCACGCGGCTTTCGTCATCACGAATCGCCACTAGTAAGTTACCAAAGCGCCCCGTGGTGAGCCAACGGCAAAGGGCATAGGTGCCCACCAACAGTAAAACAGTGAGGACGTAGAAGACAAATTGAGTCTGGGGAGCGCTGACGGTAGCTCCAAACAAGGTGCGGAAGTCTGTGAGGCCGTTGGTGCCGTTGATGAACTTCTGCTGACCGTTGAAGAGATTAAAAAAGATAATCGTGGCAGCTTGGGTGAGGATGGAGAAATAAACTCCCCGGATGCGATTGCGAAACACTAGATATCCCAGCACCGCTGCCAGCAACCCCGGAATCAACACGATCGCCAATGCTGTGAAAGGAAATGAATAAAACGGCTGCCAAAACAGAGGAAGTTTGGTGACGCCATACAAGCCCATGAACTCTGGCAAGGGCGCAACGCCTTGGGTTTCCACCGGAATCTGCAACTTCAAGTGCATGGCTAAGGCATAACCGCCTAAGGCAAAAAATACACCATGCCCCAAGCTGAGCAAACCTGTGTAGCCCCAGATCAAGTCAATCCCTAAGGCCGCGATCGCCAGGGCCAGAAATCGCCCCAACAAGTTTAACCGAAAGCCAGTCAGTAGCAGTGGCATCACCAAAATTAAGCCCAGGGCGATCGCACCCACAATGCCAACTTCTACTAGCAATTTGCGATGTCTACGCCAATCTATCCCTCGATTCCCAATTACTGTCTCCACAACCCCAAGCCTCTTGCGTCACCCAGTCAAGCTCAATCCAAAATCCAAAATCGGAAATCCAAAATTTCTATGCGTCCACCGTTCGCCCTTTCTGCGGAAACAGACCTGCCGGACGCACTTGCAGAAACACCACAATCAGCGCGAAGACCATCACCTTCGCCATACTGGTGCTAGAGAAGAAGGTAAAAAAGTCAGCCAATGGGGGCACCGCCGTCAATAAAGGACGAAACGCATCGGAGCCGATCAGATAAGTTAAGGTGCCGATCGCCATTGCGGCCACAATGCTCCCGACCAACTTACCAACGCCACCTACTACGACAACCATGAACGTATCAACAATGTAGTTTTGTCCAGTGTTAGGGCCAACAGAACCAAGTAAGCTCAGAGCACAGCCCGCCACACCTGCCAGCCCAGACCCCAGTGCAAACGTGAGTGCATCTACTTTCTGGGTGGGGATACCTAAACAAGCACTCATGCTGCGGTTTTGCGTCACGGCCCGAATCCGTAGACCCCAAGGCGATCGCTGCAAAAAGAGATAAATGCCCACGACACAAAAGATAGTTAGCGCCACAATAAACAGACGCACCGAGGACACTTGAAAGCTCCCCAAAGAGAAGCCACTGCGGAGCCATTTAGGTGCGGTGACATCTACGTTTTGCGCCCCAAACCAAGGTTTAGTTACAACCAACTTATAAGTTTGGCTGAGGATATTGCCTGTGACCGCAGAAATACCCAAGGAGAGCGGCAACAGTAGCGCGATCGCCCAACCCCGTAGACGTTGCCAATCAGCACGACGAGATAGCAGCCACATCCCACCAAAAAAGAAGAGGCAAAAGAGAGCTAGACCAATTACTAACACCCAGTTCACGCTGCGGACAAACTGCTGCAAAATCAGGCTCACGCCCCAGGTGGCTAGCAAAGTTTCGAGAGGACGACCATATAAATACCGCACCACCCCTCGCTCTAAAATCAGCCCCATCAAAGCTGCGACCAAAAAGGCTAAAGGGAGAGCAAAGAGAATGTAGGTTTCTAGCCAGTCACCTCCCAGACTCTTGAACACATTCTGAACCACAAAGGTGGTGTAAGCCCCCAACATCATCAACTCCCCGTGGGCCATATTGATCACACCCATGAGGCCGAACACAATGGCGAGTCCCAGTGCTGCTAGCAACAACACTGAACCAATGCCAATCCCGCCCAATATTCCATCCACCAATCCCGTCAGCATTCTCCCTCCTAACAATTTTGGACTTTGGGTTAGGACTCAATTCCAAGCCAAAATCCAAAATCCAAAATCTAAAGTCCCTAAGTGGTCTTGTACTTGCCACCCTTGGCTGGGTCAGACCAGTCACAAGCGAAGCCCTTGGTTTCAGCTACATACTGGTTCCAAGGCACAGGGGCTACGGCTTTGTCAGTAGAGGAGACAATCTCAAACAGGCCATCGTCGCGGACCTCACCAATGCGTACCACTTTAGACAAGTGATGGTTGGCAGCCAAGCTGACCTGTCCTTGTGGAGCATCAAAGGTTTGGCCTACAGCAGCAGCCCGTACCTTCTCCATGTCATCTGCTGTAGCAGCCTTCTCAACTGCTTGTTTCCAGATGTAAACCATGATGTATGCTGCTTCCATCGGGTCGTTGGTGACGCGATCGCTGCCATACTTGGCCTTGAAAGCTTCCACAAACTTCTTGTTGGCAGGAGTATCTACGGTTTGGAAATAGTTCCAAGCCGCATAGTGACCCTTGAGATATTCCGGGCCGATCGCCTTCACTTCTTCCTCAGCAATACTGACGGACATCGAGGGATATTTGTCTGGCCCCATGCCTGCGCCCTGCAACTGCTTGAAGAAGGCCACGTTGCTGTCTCCGTTCAACGTGTTGTAGATGACGCCGCCGTTGGGTAAAGCTTGCTTGATTTTGGCAATAATCGGCGTAACTTCAGTGCTACCTAGCGGCAAGTAGTCTTCCCCGACCACCTTGGCACCTTTGGCTTCTAGCTGCGCCTTGATAATGGTGTTGGCGGTGCGAGGGAAAACATAGTCAGATCCCACCAAGAAGAATTCTTTGCCTTTGTTTTCCAGCAGCCAATCTACAGAAGGTTCAATCTGTTGGTTGGGGGCGGCTCCGGTGTAGAAGATGTTTTTGGAACATTCTTGCCCTTCATACTGCACTGGATACCAGAGCATATGATTCTTTTGCTCAAAGACAGGCAGTACGGCTTTGCGGCTGGCAGAGGTCCAACAGCCAAAAATGGTCGCGACCTTATCTTGGTCAATCAGTTTAGTTGCTTTCTCAGCGAAGGTAGGCCAGTCAGAAGCACCATCTTCTACCACAGCTTCAATTTGTTTGCCTAAAACACCACCTGCTTGATTAATTTCTGCGATTGCTAACTGTTCAGCATCTACCACGCTCTTTTCACTAATGGCCATTGTGCCACTTAGCGAATGGAGAATCCCAACCTTGATGGTGTTACCGCTACCAGCGGCGGCAGGGGATGCTGCTGTCGTAGGGGAAGCACTTTCGCCTGCTTGAGGGGTGGGATTGCTGGCGCAAGCTTTTAGCAGAATGCTAGTACCAAAAGTGGCTGAGCCGTAAATCAGAAACTTGCGCCGCCCAAACTGCCTTGCCATGTTGTTATTATTCTCCTGACTCAATCTGCCAACCGGTGTCGGAAGTTACACGATTAAAGTGAGATATTATGGCGGAGCTTCTCAGGTCAATTGTATTAACTTATACAAAATTGCGATTGCAATAAATGTTCTCAGCTTCAAACCATGACTTTTGCGTGGGTTGAGTCCAAATAACTCCAACGTTGAAAGTCAAAAGCGATCGCCAAACTCTACACACTTCTACATATTCTCTGCAATAAAATTAAGCACTCGGTCTAACCCTACCTGAGTTTTGAGGTTAGTGAAGACAAAGGGCTTATCGCCTCGCATCTTAGTAGCATCCCGTTCCATCACCCCTAAGTCAGCGCCGACAAAGGGAGCTAAATCAATTTTGTTAATCACTAACAAATCTGATTTGGTAATTCCGGGGCCACCCTTGCGAGGAATTTTATCTCCTGCGGCAACATCAATGACATAAAGGGTGAGATCAACCAGTTCTGGGCTGAAAGTAGAGGCGAGATTATCACCACCGCTCTCCACAAACAGTAAATCTAAGCTCTCGAAGCGCTGCTCTAATTGAGCGATCGCCGCTAAGTTGATCGAGGCATCTTCTCGAATCGCGGTATGAGGACATCCTCCGGTTTCGACTCCAATGATGCGATCCTGCGCCAGCGCTTGATGCCGCACTAAAAACTGAGCATCTTCCTGGGTGTAAATGTCATTGGTCACCACTGCAATGTTGTATTGCTGCCGTAACGCTTTACAAAGCAACTCTACCAAAGCAGTTTTACCAGATCCTACGGGACCTGCGATCCCAACTCGTAGCGTACTCATCCGCAATTCCCCCGACAAAACCAGAAACCTATTCTCTCTAAATAAAAGTTAAAAACCAATCCCAGTATTTCCCGTAATTGCTAATTTTGACGGTACTGAGGCAGAACTAAGTAGAGACCCCTAGCAAAGGTTCAATTCTGTAAAGATAGATTCGATCCCAATCGTCCAGCATTAAAAGTTTAAGATCAGGGCACATTTGTATATAGGAAGTCAAATACTCCTGCAACACCTACAACCCGTGAAAACTTTAAGATAAGGTTAATTTTGTATCTTAAATAACTATATGTATCAGTACCCCATTAAAGTGCTGCTGGTTGAAGACGATGAGGATGATTACATTCTCACTCGGTCGTTGCTCTCAGAAATTGAGGGTGGCACCTTTAGCCTGGAATGGGTCAGCTCTTATGAAGCAGCGCTGAGCGTCATGGGGCAGCATCAGCATGATGTTTATTTAATTGACTATCGCTTAGGGTTATACAACGGTCTAGAGTTGTTGCAGGCTGCGATCGCTCAAGGCTGTAGAGCGCCAATCATTTTGCTGACGGGGCAAGGTGATCACGAAGTGGATGTCGCAGCGATGCGAGCAGGGGCCGCCGACTACCTCGTGAAGGGCCGAATGGATGCTGCCTTACTAGAGCGAGCCATTCGTTACGCCATTGAACGCAAGCGTACTCTAGAAGCCCTGCGAGCCAGTGAATCTCGCCTGGAAGGAATTTTAGCTTCCCTTGAGGATGTGGTGTGGTCGATTTCAGTTACCACATCTGAAACTATTTACATCAGTCCTGCCGCTGCCGCTCTCTACGGTCGCCCTGTAACTGAGTTTTACCAGAATCCACAGATCTGGCTGGAAATCGTTCACCCAGAAGATCTAGAGCGGGTCAAAGTAGCCTCAGAACGCTTGCTCAAGGTAGGTTCCAAAAATCTGGAGTACCGAATTTTACAGCCTACAGGCGAGATTCGCTGGATTCATGATCGAGCCCATGTGGTCTATGACGAGAACAACCACGGCATTCGCATTGATGGCATGGCGATTGATATTACCGACACAAAGCAAGCCGAAGCTTCGTTAAAGCAAATTGTCCGAGAGAACAGCCAACTGGCTTCTGCGATCGCTAATATGACCATTGGAGTCGTGATCACAGACCCCAATCTCCCCGACAACCCGATCATCTTTGCCAATCCGGGCTTCACCAAAATGACCGGATATACCGCTGAAGAAGTCCTCGGTTGCAACTGTCGATTTTTACAAGGGGCTGGCACCAATCCGGATCATCTTAATCAAATGCGGGAGGCGATCGCGACCCATCGCTCTACCACCCAAGTGCTGTTGAACTATCGCCAAGATGGCACCACTTTCTGGAATGAGCTGACCATCAACCCAGTATTCGACGGAGACGGCAAGCTGATCAACTTCATTGGCTTACAAAACGATGTTACAGCCCGTAAGCAAGCCGAAGAAGACCTAGAAAGGTTGCAACATCGTAGTGAGCTGATTCTCAATTCGGCGGGAGAAGGAATTTATGGCCTAGATCTCCGGGGTAAAGCTACCTTTATTAATCCTGCCGCTGCTCGCATGTTGGGTTGGGAAGTAGAAGAACTCTTAGGTCAGTCCATGCACCATATTTGCCATCATTCCAAGGCAAATGGTGAAGTTTACGCGCTAGACCAGTGCCCCATTTATGCAGCTTTTCACCAAGGCATTTTGCAGCATGTCGATGAGGAAGTGTTTTGGCGTAAAGATGGCAGCAGCTTTCCAGTCGAATACATCAGCACCCCCATTCACGAAAATGGACAACTCGTGGGGGCCGTCGTCACCTTTCAAGACATTACCGAGCGCAAGCACGCCGAAGAAGCCCTGCGGGAGAGCCAAGAGCGCTATGCCCTAGCGGTAGAGGGAGCCAATGATGGGTTGTGGGACTGGAATCTGAAAACCGATGAAATTTATTTTTCTGCTCGCTGGAAATCCATGTTGGGGTATCAGGAGGGAGAAATTGGCAGTTTTCCTGAAGAATGGTTTAGCCGAGTTCACCCCGAAGATGTGGAGCGCTTAAAAGCTCAGATAGGGTTGCATCTAGAAGGATTTTCTCCTCACTTTGAGAGTGAACATCGGATGCGGCATCAAGATGGCTCCTACCGTTGGATGCTGAGCCGAGGACTAGCCGTTCGCGATGGCGGTCATAAAGTGACGCGCATGGCAGGCTCTCAGACCGATGTCACCGAGCGCAAGCAGGTCGAAGAACAACTACTGCATGATGCCTTTCATGATGTTTTGACTGGTTTACCCAACCGCGCTTTGTTTATCGATCGCTTAGGGTTAGCAATTGAGCGATCGAAGCGCCCTGGGCATAACTTGTTTGCGGTGTTATTCCTCGATTTAGACCGTTTCAAGGTGATCAACGACAGCTTGGGGCATATGATTGGCGACCAACTACTGATTGCGATCGCCCGTCGTCTGGAAGCTTGCTTGCGGGGTGGAGATACTGTGGCGCGTCTTGGAGGTGATGAGTTCACAATTCTCCTAGAAGATATTGTGGATATTCATGATGCCACTCGCATCGCCAACCGCATTCACCAAGCCCTGCTATCCCCTTTTAACTTGCAAGGCCAAGAAGTCTTTACATCCGTCAGCATTGGAATTGCCCTCAGCGAAACGGGATACGATTGGCCCGAAGATTTGCTCCGCGATGCTGACACTGCCATGTATCGCGCTAAATCCTTGGGACGCGCCTGTCATGAGGTGTTCGATCGCACCATGCACTTGCGGGCCGTAGAACTGCTGCATCTAGAAACAGATTTACGACGGGCGATCGAGCGCCAAGAACTACAACTGTATTACCAACCCATCGTCTCCCTAACCACAAGCAGAATTCATGGCTTTGAAGCCTTAATTCGTTGGCAACATCCAGAGCGCGGCTTGATTTCCCCCGCCGAATTTATTCCGTTGGCAGAAGAAACGGGATTAATTGTACCCATTGGGTTATGGGTGCTACGCGAAGCTTGCCAACAAACGCAAAAGTGGCAAAAGCAGTTTTCTGACAACTTTCCCCTCACCATCAGCGTGAATCTGTCTGGAAAGCAGTTTACGCAACCAGACTTGATTGAGCAAATCGAGCGAGTTTTGCAACAAACCGCGCTAGAGGCACGCAGTCTCAAGCTGGAAATCACTGAAAGCGTAATGATGAAGAATGCGGAATCTGCTACCAAGATGTTGCTGAAGCTCAAAGCGTTGGGGGTGCAGCTACATATTGATGATTTTGGCACTGGCTATTCGTCGCTGAGCTATCTACACCGCTTCCCGATTGATCAGCTCAAAATCGATTGCTCGTTTGTGAAGCGCCTAGGAGTAGATGATGAAAGCGCCGAAATTGTGCGGGCGATCGTCACCCTAGCACACAACCTAGGAATGCATGTCACGGCGGAAGGGGTGGAAACAGCCGAACAACTGATGCACCTGCGGGCTCTAGAGTGTGAATACGGGCAAGGCTATTTCTTCTTCCAACCCCTCACAGAAACAATGGTTGAGAAACTGATTTTGACGGAGCAGCAATGCTACGAAAGCTATCCTTGCCTAACTTCTGAGTTGGAAAACCCCACAAACGGCGATCCAGCATCGGCCAAGCCAACCCACCTAGCTTTACCGATGCTTAATACAGAATCACGGCGATCCAGCATCGGCCAAGCCAACCCACCTAGCTTTACCGATGCTTAATACAGAATCACTACGAGCCAACCAGGAAATGATGCCGAAGTTTCCCTCTATTTGAATTTGAATTGAATTTGAACGTTGATCGCGTTGAGTGCGGCTCAGTCCTCTGCTGGCAACTCAACAATTTCAAACCAATATCGGCCCAAAATTTTCATTACCTCTACCAACGACTCAAACGTAACAGGCTTGGTGATATAAGAGTTGGCTCCTAGATCGTAGGTGCGATAGATGTCTTCCTCTGCTTGAGAAGTGGTGAGGACAACAATGGGAATGTGGCGCAACTCTGGATCGGCCTTGATCGCTTGGAGAGCTTCTCGACCGTCTTTGCGGGGCATGTTGAGGTCTAGCAGAATTAAACCTGGACGAGGCGACAGGGATTGAGGAGCAAACTGGCCCCGATGATAAAGATAGTCCAGCAGCTCCTCCCCATCTCCAACAAAATGCAAGTCATTAGCCAGCCTACATTCCTCTAAGGCTTCTTGAGCCAGCATACGATCGTCCTCGTCATCATCGGCCATGAGAATCGTGATGGGTTTACCAGAGGAGTTGCGGGAACCTTGCTTCATAGAATTTGTTGAATTGGGAGAGTGACAATAAAGGTGGTGCCTTGACCAGGGCTACTTTTAGCGGTGATGCTGCCTCGGTGTCGTTCGGCAATTTTGCGGCAGATCGCCAATCCTACACCCGTACCTTCATAATCGCCGCGACCGTGTAGCCGCTGAAACACCGTGAAGATGCGATCGAGATATTTTTCATCAAACCCAATGCCATTATCTGCGATGGAAATCTGGCAGGCAGGACGACCAGGGGCATGAGGCAGGGTTGACGAGTCTGGAGATTCTAGAATCTGAGCTGAAATGCTCACAACGGGGCGGCGATCGCTTTGATGAAACTTGAGAGCATTGCTAATCAGGTTTTGAAATAATTGCCGCATCTGTAAGGGATCAGCTTCTATCATCGGTAAATAGTCAGCCTCGATACATCCGTCAACTCGCTGGATCTGCACTTCAATATCGGATAAAACTTCTTGAACGATGGTTGCTAAGTCAACAGGTACAAAAGGCTGGGCTTTGGTGGTCACCCGTGAGAAGGCGAGCAAGTCATTAATCAAGGTTTGCATGCGCTGAGCGGCATTTTGCATGCGTTCTAAATAGTCTTTGCCGTCGGGCGGGAGGGTATCAGCACACTTAATCTTTAGGCGATCGCCAAACGCCTGAATTTTACGGAGTGGCTCTTGCAGATCATGGGAGGCGACCGAGGCAAAGTCTTGCAGTTCTCGATTGCTTTGCTCCAACTTAGCCACCAGAGTTTCTAGTTCTTTTTCGGATTGCTTGCGATCGGTGATGTCAGTTAACATCCCCAGCACACCCATGAATTCACCCGTCTCACTAAACACAGGATTGGTTGAGACAATGGCCCAGAAGTCGGAGCCGTCCTGACGCTGGAAGCGAAAATCATGGTTTTCTTTAATCCCTTGCCGCCGCCGCTCAAACTGACGCTCCGCCGCCGCTGCTGCCGCCGCATCCATAAAATCAAATAAAGGTTTGCCCAACATATTTTCAGGGGCATACCCCAACATGTCTGCTAGGCGTTGGTTAACATAGCTGGTCTGGGCTTGGCCATCTAGTACCCACACGCCTTCCTGAGCCGTTTCGACCAATCTACGAAATCGACTTTCACTTTCAAGCAAAGTTAATTCCGCTTGTCTGCGATCGGTAATATCAATCCCAGTGCTAATAACATAGGCGATCGCCCCCTGCTCATTCCGTAGCACGGTATCGGACCAAGCAATTAACCGCTGCTCGTTGGAGCGGGTAATCCAGTAGCCTTCATATTGCCGTGATTCCCCTTGAGCTAGGAGTTGGGCAAAGGCAGCTTGAGCGGGAGCAACGGCCTCTGGAAGCAAAAAATTCCAAACCAGCTGGTGATGAATGTCCGCAAAAGAGTATCCAGTCATCCGCTCACAGGCTTGGTTGAAACGGATGAGCCGCCCCTCAGCGTCTAGCACAACTACTAAAGCATCGGCAATATCTAGAACGGCTGAGACAAAATTACGCTCCTGCTTTAAAGCGGTAAACAGTTCCTGTAACTGTTGAGTCATCCGATTGAAGGTGGTGGCTAAGACCCCCAATTCGTTAGCCGTCCCTACAGTCACTTGAGTTTCTAGGTGGCCACTGCTGATTTGTGCCGCAGCCTTGATAAGCTGTTGCAGTGGGACAACTACCTGTCGCGAAAAGACAAAGCCTAAACCAACTACAGCGACTGTCACTGTTCCCAGTACGCCTCCTGTAACCATCAGCATGCGGTAAATAGGAGCGTAGGCTTCCGCCGTAGGCAACTCAACCACCACCTGCCAGTTCAAACGGGGGATCGGAGCGGCTGCCCCCAAGACTTCAGTCCCATTGAGACCTACATAAATACTCAACGATTGCCGCCGTAGCGACAGCAACTGTTGACTCAGCGGTTCTGGTAGCGCCTGAAACCTGAACGCATTAGAGCTATCACCTTTCGGAGTGATCAAGAAATTATGCTCATCAATGATGTAGCTGTACCCCGTCTTACCTACTTGAGTTTTCGCCACCACTGGCCAGAGAAACCTCAGATTCAGGCGAGCAAACAAAACCCCATCCACTTCATTCTTTTGATTGCGGAGGGGAACCGCAAAATCGACTACGGGCAGATTGGTCGCTGGGTTCAACTTGACGGGGCTAATGTATTGGCGTTGCTGGCGAAAGGCCTGCAAGAAGAGCGCAGAATGAGCTGGATCTTCGACCCACTTCTGGCCATCAGGCAGTTCAGCATCGTCGGGAGAGCGAGCCGCTACTACCTGCCCGTTGCGATCGAGAATGCCCACAACTTCATAGACATGACTGTAGCGAGTGATCCCCTCCAGAAGGCTCCGCTTATCAGCAGCAGAGTGATCCATTAAACCTTTAACTTCCGACAGGTAAAGCAGCGGATGCTGTAGGCTACTGAGATAGGCGTTGATTTCGCTGGCAACGGCTCGACTGCGTTCTACTTGCAGTAGGCGTGATGCTTGTAACTGAGTGCGAAAACTCAAATAACTCAGGGTGCCACCCGTTAGCAATAAACTCGATACCACAATCGAGACCAGACCGTAGCGGAGTTGGGTTGCGATCGAAGCCATTGGATGTTGCAGCCGATTCACGAGTAAGGTAGTTACCTCAATAGTCTTAGGGTTCCCTTACGGACTGGGGAAACCCGCTCCTAGGGAAATCTGTACAGTCAACTCCGAAATAGGCGGCTGTATTGCACTTCATGGGTCATACTGGCGATCGCTAAGCCCCACCCGCAACTGCATAAATCCTCATCATCGAGAGCTAAAACAGTCTGAGCAGCCTCACTCAAGCTACTTTGCAAGGCCAGTAAAAGCTGCTGTCCAGCCGTTTGGCCCAAAGGAATCAGTTTGACTCCCGCATTCATCAGGTTGGTGGCCCAACTGTGGAAATATCCTAAAAGTGCGGCTTCGAGGTCAATCTGCCAACTGGCAGCGGCCATGCCAAAGGCGATCGCAAAATTACAAGGTTCACCACAGGCGTGAATTATAGGCGCTAGCTCTGGCTGGAGTTCTTGCAGTAGACGGCACAAAGAGTAGCCCATTTGCCAGCTTTGTTGTCGTAACTCTGTCGTTTCTCTGGCAGCGGAGAGCCAAGCATTCCAGTCACGCAGAGCGGCGCGATCGCCTGCTTGGGTGGCCTTGTAAGCACGCACCATAACCGCCGCTTCGAGTCGAATGGCACCCACTTGTAATTCCTGTTGCAGCCAATGTTCTAAGCTCAATTTGTCTTTAAGAACGCCTGCTTCTACGAGAGCTTCCAAGCCTTCTGAGTAACTGTAGGCTCCGACGGGTAGGGCCGAACTAGCAAGTTGGAGCAAACTCAGTAGCGCTTGAGAGGACAGACTAATGGGCATGGCTGTGCCCACTCTGACCATTCGTGTGTCCGGTGTGTCCAGTGTGTCCGGTGTGTCCGGTGTGTCCGGTGTGTCCGTAAGCGCCAACTTCGGGCTGAAAAGCTGCAACTTCTTCGATCACCTGTAGGCCCAAATGCTCCAGCATGGATTTGAGCACCGGATCGGGTGAGAGACGCAGATAGTCTGGTGTGATCTCTAAAGCAACGTGGCGATTCCCTAGGTGATAAGCTGCCCGCAACAATTCGAGAGCAGTTTGGGCGTTCACCGTTAAGACAGGTTCTGGTTTAGCGACAATCTGAACGATGGTGTCTCCATTTTCTGATTGCAAGCGATCGCCATGATGCAACGCTGCGCCTCTCGGAAGTTGCCACCGTACCTTTTGGCCCTCGGCTGACTCAATCTGATAACGGCTTCGGGTGCGCTCCTCAGCGGTGAGAGCTAAGGTGAAATGAACCGCGATCGCAGCCCCAGCAGGTAAACGGTGTGTCAATTTCAGCATGACTCAGACTGGTGTTTCAGGAAAATCAACCTCACTCCTGAGTATAAAACCCTAGGTAGATTGCTTAAGCCATTGCGATCGCCTTTCCTTGGTGGCCCATCACCCCTTGAGTCCTGCTCCATCAAAAATGCCGCCTCCATGATAGAGAACGGCTTTTGAAGACTTAACAAAACTCAAATTGATGTGATGATCAACGGGCTTTATTTTAATTTTTCTTATGTAAGTGTGGGAGCCAACTCAATTTCGGGCTGGAGGGGATCGACTGAGATCAGCCTTAAATCCCCTCGTTAAAGATTGTTCATCCTTCCCGGCACATCGACACAATTAACTGGGTAAACATTTACAGCTCTATCACGGAGCTAGGGCAAGTTTCGCAGGTGCCTCAAGTTTACCTATTAGGCTTTTGAAGCTCCAATAACTCAGCTTGAACTCGCTTTTCTAAGTTCGGATCGCCCTGAACACTCATCGTAATGGCATTGAATTTATCAATGGTGAGGCCATTACTCTCAACAATCTTTTTAGATTTGTTGCAGTACTCAACCGCAATTCCTCGAACGTTCTGGGACAATCCTTGTAAGCTCTTGGGTCTATGACAAGCGATCGCTGGGATGCCGCTAGAGCCGACGATTTTTTTAATGTCTCGATAAGAGACCTGACGCACTTCTTCTACCGCTAACACAGCGCGAGCATAACTTTTGAGTTCTGCTTCACTGGGGGGTGCTGCTTGAGCCACAGCAGCGGTACTAAACATCTGGGCGGGCGATCGCTCCGATAAGCTAGGAACCCATCCAGAAGCAAGGCCAACAGCGGCTAAGAGACCAATGGCGAAAGACTGTGAAACCAGTTGCATCCGAGGCTGCTGTAGTTTAGCCGCAAAGTTGCGAAGCATTTGAGAATGAGATGGCGCGAGGGAACGGCAAGAGTTCATCATAATCCGATGTGACAGAACAAAAACTAGAACAATCCCAAATCTATTCTTGTTGAACTATTTTATAGAGCCTAAGTTCCAGCGGTAGGACAGACATTTGACCAATATCAGTGAATGTCAGTGTCTAAACAAACTTACAGATCAAGTTACCTAGCGCTGATAGATTTGGCAAAGTTCAACGACTTTAGTTTGCAGAGTTGAAAGCTCTTCTGCGCCTTGCTTGAGGCTAACTTCTAACTCCAGCAGTAGGGGCAAGGTTTGCTGGAGCTGCTGCGCAGACAGCCCGCGTACTTCTTGTTGGAGAAAATAAATCCGTTTAGGATTGCTGACTTCGGCGGCTTGAGCGATCGCCCGCTCATCCCTTTCTCCAGCCTCCTGCATCAATTTTATCCACAACCAAGTGCGGAATTGGCCAATTAAGGTTGCTATAACCCGTAGCGCTGGTTCATTGAGACTCAAGAGACCCGCAACGAGTTCCAATGCTTCTCCTACTTGGCCCTGACGTATGGCGGCTGCCAATTGCAAACTGTTTTGGGTGTTAGCAACCACCAAGCTAGCCACTACTTCTGCTTCTAAGGGTTGTTGGCGATCGCCCGCGTAAAGCCGCAATTTTTCCAACTCACTGTAGAGCTGGCGGGAGTTATTGCCCACCGACTCAGCCAGTAGCTCCATGCTGGGCTGCGTTAGGGTTACGCCTACAGTTTGGGCGATTTGTCGCACTTGCTGGATCAGTTGGTCTGTTTTCCAGGGTGGAATTGGAGAAAATTCTTTAATCTCAGCATATTTCTGCAACAGCTTACTGGATTTCAAGCGGCCATCGGGTTTGGTACGAGCGGTTAGCAACAGCACTGAGGTCTCTGGAATGGCAGGTAGGGTGCGCTCTAGCTCAGCCAAAACCGCTTCTGGGCATTGCTGCCCAATGGTGGTGTTTTCTAGCCAAACCAAGCGTTTGCCCATACCAAAAGGGGGTGTCATGGCCTGCGTCAATGCTTGGAGTACTGCATTGGTTTGCTCTGCCGAAATTTTGTCAAAGTTGAAGCTAGTCCAATCTGGATCAAGGGTCCGATCGCGCAGGCTTGTAACAGCTTTTGCGATCGCAAAGTCATCTTCTCCCCAATAGAGGTAAATTGGCATACAGAGCACCTGAGAGCGCGAGGCGATCGAGAGTTGGACGATAATTATCAAACGTATGTGAATCGAGTGTTACGGCTACCCCTGCCAGAGACTTATAAATCTCAGCTGCAAAACATTCAAGAGTCTCCCAAGTTCCAACTACAAGAAGTGGGAGGCGAGCGGCAGGCAGTGGCATTTCCGGGTTACACCGTAGTGACCCCTCCAGCGGGCGAAGAAACAGAGAATCAGGCTTTCTATGCCAATCTACAAGCGCTTCAAGCCCAACTGCAACAGCAGTTTGATCCGCAGTTATTCATTCCCCTCCCACCGGAGAGCTTCCACCTCACTCTGGCAGATGTGATTTGGGATCATGCCTATCGTGATGCGGCCAAAAATCCAGAGTTTGAGCAGCAGTTGCGCGATCGCATGGGTGAGAGCTTTCGCCAGTACCAGCGCATGCACCCCCAACCCCATCCGGTGCGCTTACAAGCAGTGGGCTTAATCGTGATGCCGCGAGCCATTGGAGTGGGTTTAGTTCCCAAGGAGGAAGTAGCCTACGAACGGCTCCTGCAATTGCGCCGAGCCATTTATCAAAATCCTGACTTAATGGCTTTAGGAATTGAGCAACAGTACCACTTCACAGGCCATGTCACTCTGGGCTACTTTGGCAGCATTCCGCCAGAACTCGATCGCGATCGCCTCAGTGAGCAATTTAGTCATCTCAATCAACAGTGGATCACAGGGGCTCCTCAGGAGATGTGGGCCTACCGAGCCGAGCTGCGAAAATTTGATAACATGACACGCTATTATCGAGAACCGGATTGGCCTGTGCTTGAAGTTTAGTCGTTTAACGAGCTGCTCTATGAATCTACCTATGCACCCCATTATGCAGCAGAGCTTTGCGGTGATTGACCAGGAAGTTGGGGATCACAACTTTAGCGCGGCTGAATATGCGATCGTGCGGCGGGTGATTCATAGTACAGCTGACTTCGACTTCCAGCAGTTGCTCCGCTTTAGCCCCGGAGCCATTGCTACCGCGATCGCAGCACTCCAACAACGCTGTCCCATCATTACGGATGTCGGCATGGTGAAACAGGGGGTTGCCAACATGGTGGCGCAAACCTTTGGCAATCCGCTGATCAGCGCTGTGGAGCAAGTGAGCGAGGCACTTCCTGGCAAAACTCGAACCGAAACTGGACTGCTCAAATGTTTACAGCAGTTTCCCCAAGCGATCGTGGTGATTGGGAATGCCCCCACTGCTTTGCTGGCGCTGTGCCAGGAGATGCAAGCTCAACAGATGCAAGCTCAGCAGATGCAGCACTCCAACAGTTTGGTTTTGGCACCCGCCTTGGTGATTGGTGCTCCGGTTGGGTTTATTTCTGTTGTGGAGTCGAAGGCTGCTCTCGCTGTCACCCCTGTACCCCAGATTCGCGTGGAGGGTCGTAAGGGTGGCTCTCCAGTTGCGGCGGCAATTCTCAATGCGCTGCTGGTGTTGGCCTGGGAGCAGCAAAGCGAAGCACCTGTTCTAGACAGCATTGCTGCAATGCTAGAAACGAACGGCGATCGCCCTCTTCCCACTCAGCCCCGGAACCGATGACGCCTGTTCATGTCGTCGGAATCGGCTTAGATGGAGCCGCTGGCCTACCTGCGGCCATTCAGGAAATCGTGACTGGAGCAACACTGATCGTTGGCAGCGATCGCCATTTAAGCTATTTTCCAGAACACCCAGCCGCAAAACTGAAGCTGGGAGATTTTACCTCAGCGATCGCCACCATCCGCCAGCACCTTGCGACCACTGCAACCCCTTCTCCTCAGGTTGTGGTCTTAGCTTCTGGTGATCCGCTCTTTTTTGGCCTGGGACGGCTGTTGTTAGCCGAGTTGCCAGCAGAGCAATTAACCTTTCACCCCCATCTCAGTTCGGTGCAGCTTGCCTTTAGCCGCGTCAAAGTGCCCTGGCAAGATGCTCGGATTATTAGCGCTCATGGCCGCTCTTTAGATGAGCTAACTCAAGCGATTCAACAAGGGGCCGCTAAAATTGCGGTCCTCACCGACAACACCCATTCACCCGCCGCGATCGCTCATCTCCTGCAAAACCTCGACTTGCCCCAGCGCTATCAAGTTTGGGTGGGCGAGAACTTGGGTAGTGCTGACGACCGAGTCCGAGCTTGGTCGCTAGAAGCTTTACAACAAGAACACTTTGCCCCGCTCAACGTCGTAATTTTGCTGCGCTCAGACAGCCAGACAGAACCGTTAGACTGCAAAACTTTGCCGCTGCTGGGCCTACCAGATGCAGCCTTTCTCAGCTTTAGCGATCGCCCCAACCTGATGACTAAGCGCGAGGTGCGAACCTTAGTGCTGGCAGAATTAGCGCTGCAACCCAAACAAGTGATTTGGGATATTGGCGCGGGTACAGGTTCCGTCTCGGTTGAGATGGCTCGCTTAGTGCCCGATGCCCACATCTACGCGATTGAAAAAACCGCGATCGGCGCTAGTTTAATCCAGAAAAACCGCGATCGCTTTCAACTACAAAACATCACTGCGATTCACGCTGCGGCTCCCATCGCTTTGCAAACCCTTCCCAACCCCGATCGCATTTTCATTGGGGGCAGTGGCGGCAACTTGCACTCCATTCTCGATACTTGTGCAACTCGCTTAACGGCTGGAGGTGTTTTAGTTTTAGCCTTAGCCACCTTAGAGCATCTGACTCAGGCTTTAACTTGGCTAGAGCAGCAAAACGCTCTATTGCTCCAGTCACAGACTTGGCAACATCGTCTCCTGCAAGTGCAACTCTCGCGATCGGTTCCCGTGGGGCCGCTTACCCGCTTCGCGCCACTCAACCCAGTCACCTTACTCACCATCAGCCAGCAATCGCCACTAGATATCTCATGACGACGTAGCGGCTAGAGGGTTGTGGTGCTGCTGGCAAGCGAGGAATGGGAACTCTGAGAGATGTGGTTAGAACTATTCCGCATCCAGAGCAATTCTCTCCAGTATTTGCACTATGACTCAAATGCCCCTTCAGTGTCAGAGCCTGCCAGAACAGGTCGATTCTCTGCTGCAACTGTTGCACCAAGAACCGTCGCTCCGTGCCCAGCAAGATGTCACCGTCATTCAATCGTCTCTGAAAAAAGCGATCGCCCCCAAATTCCAGATCGTGTTTGCGGGGGCATTTAGCGCCGGAAAGTCGATGTTGATCAACGCCTTGCTGGAGCGCGAGTTGCTCTACAGCGCCGAAGGTCACGCGACAGGTACCGAGTGTTATGTCGAATATGCCGAGTCAGATCAAGAGCGAGTCGTGCTCACGTTCCTCAGTGAAGCCGAGATTCGCGAACAGGCCCAGGCACTTTGCCAACGCTTAGGGCTAACGGCGACGAATGCGATCGATCAGCCCGAAGTGATTGGCTTGCTGCACCAAGGCTGTCAGGCGATCATTCAGCAGGAAGGTGGCGAGAGTAAGTCAGAGCGGGCTAAACAAGCCAAAGCGTTGATTTTGTTGTTGGAAGGGTTTGTGGCTAATCGCGATCGCCTGCATCCCAACAATCACGCTACCTATTCAATGGAGCAGTTCAACTTCTCCAGCCTCAAGGAAGCTGCCAGTTTTGCCCGTCGCGGTAGCAACAGCTCGGTTCTGAGGCGGATTGAGTACTACTGCCATCACCCCCTGTTGCAAGATGGCAATGTGTTGGTGGATATGCCCGGAATTGATGCTCCGGTGAAAAAAGATGCCGAGCTGACCTATCGCAAAATTGAAGACTCTGAGACTTCAGCTGTAGTTTGTGTCCTGAAACCTGCGGCAGCGGGAGACATGACCACAGAAGAAACCGAACTACTAGAGAAGATGCGGAGCAATATCGGCATTCGCGATCGCGTCTTCTATGTCTTCAACCGGATTGATGAAACCTGGTACAACAGCCAACTGCGACAACGGCTGGATGATTTGGTGTATGCCCAATTCCAAGATTCCACCAGAGTCTACAAAACCAGTGGTTTGTTGGGCTTTTATGGCAGCCAGATTAAGCAAACTAAAGCAGGCGATCGCTTTGGCCTCGATTCCGTCTTTGCCGAGAGCATCAAAAGCTTGGATGGGCAGGAAGAAACGCCGCAGTTTGTGAATGAATTCAACCGCTACTGTGCCAACTCTGGCAAACTCGCCTCTAGCCGCTTCCGGATCTCGGTCAACAGCTACGAAACGCCCAACGAAAACTATGTGCGGATTCTGCAAGAGTCAGGCGCACCTCTGGTGGAGCAGTTGATTCAAGACAGCGGCATTGAGGAATTTCGCGTTGCCATCACTCGCTACCTAACTGAAGAAAAGCGACCGCAACTGTTTGCTAACTTAGCCGATGATTTGCAACCGCTCTGCATCAATCTCCGTAATCACTATCTCGCAGCTCGGCGGGAGCTAGACAGCCAACCGCGTGCGATCGACGCGATGAAAGCTCGTGAGCTGGAGCATCTAGGCCATGAGCTGAAGCAAATTGGAGCAGATTTGTGTCAAGCGATCGCTCAGGAAGTGAATGCGATCGCCGGGGATGTCACCAACGCCACGTTTGAAGCCGCGTTCATTAAGCTGAAAGCCCGGATGGTCAGCCGATTGGATGAGTTGCTAAATACCTTCTCGGTGGCAGATGCTTACAGTCGGGCCACGCTCAGCCATCCTCGCAATGCCACAGCACCTTTGATGGCAATTTTGGTGGAAGCGTTTTACTACTTGGCAAATGAGCTAGAAACCGTTTTGGTTGGATCATCCCAAGCGGTGGTGACTGCCTTCTTCCAATACTTAACGGAGCAGGTTCGCAAATCTGACTACTACCGCAAGCTGTACCGCTTATTGGGCAATGATGGCGGCATTGAGGCCCAACTGAAGCACCTGGAAGCGCAAGTCCGACACGCGATCGCCAACCAAGCTCGAATCGAGTGCGATCGCTATGTGCGCGAAACTCCCCAGTTTTTTGGTGATTCGCCATTCTTTTTCCAGTTGCGCCAAACGTTGCAACAAACGTCTCAAGGCTATGACTGCGAAAGTATGGCTGAAGCGGAACCCGCAATTCGCCAATTGCTGAAGTTGGATTTTGAACCAAAAGTATCTGCAACAATCCGCCGCAATTTTCGCCAAACGCTCAACCAAACGCTGAAAACTCACTTGTTGCCAATGGCGGATCAACAAGCAGATGCCATTTTCCAGCAATATGACCATGCTCGCGCTTATTTGGAGCAAACGCTGGAGAAGGAAGCGGAAGAAAAAATTCTCCGCAATCAACGTCTCCTTACAGAAGTGGATCACAATATTGCCACTTATAACGAAGCGGTTGAAGCGATCAATGGTTGCTTACAAGCAATGCAATTACGCGATCGCCAACTCCCCTTTATTTCTACGCCTGACTTTGATCAAACGGTTCCTGCTTACAACTCAGAAACTTTTGATTTCAGTTCAGGAAATGGGACGCAAGCCAGTATCAGTGACGTTAATTTGACTCAAGCGTAAAACTTTGAAGGCCCCCCTAGCCCCCCAATTCTGGGGGGAACTAGTTTTCTCATTCTTTACTTCCCCCAACATTGGGGGATTGAGGGGGCCAGTGCAGAGTCTCAAATATGTTCCAGACAACCTCTTCCATTTTCAAGAATTTTCAGGAGCTAAAAAACCACATGGAAAACCACGATTTTCTATCTGACTTTGGCAATGAAGATGTGATTGCATTTGATTCTACCCTGCATAAGACAGGCAGATTTAGAGATGCAGTACAGACGACATTTACAAGCCAAAATATGGTGCCAGCCACATTGAGCACTGGGCTACAAACTGAGTTACGAATTTCTTCAAAAGATTGGTTTGAAGATGGCGTAGATTGCGAAGTTTTGAGACTTGGTGACAAATCTTGGCAAAAGGGAAAAATTAAGATCAAAGTCAGCGTGGAATTTTATCCCGATGAGCCTCAGCATCTAGAGTCCCCCTTGGATGATTTTCGTCAGACCATGACTGAGTAAACACTTTTGTTTCAATGTACAGAAAGTTTTTGGTAGACCGATGAATCAGAATTTTGAAGCTATAGAAATTCAAGATGCCGTGGTGTCTGTGCCTGAAGAATACTGCGCAGTCGTACCACGCTCTATGTTTAAGATTGAAGAGTTTTCTCAAAAAGCAAAGATCTTAATCTCCAATCAATACAGGTATGGTCATGCTTGGATACAGGGTGGCGCTCCCTGTGAAATTTTGGAGCCTGGAAAGGCTTGGCGAAAAGGAAAAATTCGAGTCAAAGTCAGCTTAGAGTTTTGCCCGGATGAGGTTGAACTTCCAGAACCTGAAAAGAGTCAAGTATCTAATCAATCTCCACTGGACGAGATTCGACAAGCGATCGCTGAAGACAACTAGAAACAGAAGATATTTTTGAAAAACCTAGGCAGGAGATTATTTTTGAATGAGTAAAAGATTACTTCTGGAAAGCCTGAAGAATGGTGTTCTACACGTAGATTTTAAGGGAGACAAACATTTATTCCAGACTGAAACATTTGTTGTAAAAGACTTGATTTCGAGAATCAAGCATAGTTGTGGGTACGATATTTCGGAGGCCGAGAGAAATCAGCTTTTTGGAAAAGGAATAGAGTGTAATTTTTTGCAGCCAGGAGCTGACTGGAAAAAGGGCAGAATCAAGATGTCTATTGAATTTATTCCCGACGAAACAGAATCGCCCTTAGATGATATTCGTCAGCACATTGACAGTAATACTTGAGTAGTAGCACTAAGTTTATAGAGAGGCTTTGTTTGGCATGAGTGAAAAATTTGAACCTTTAAGTTCAGGCGAAGTTTTATCTTTAAATGTTTATGACGATTATGATGCGAGCATTTTGTATGAAGAAGGTATGTTTAAGATGCCTCATACCTTTAAAGGATCTGAATTAGAACAGGGAATCAAAAATGTACTAACAGGATTTGATAGATATTATTCTGAGGCAAGACAAAAACTTCTAAGCGAAGGCTTAAGTTGTGAAGCTTTAAAGTTTGGCTCAAAAAACTGGCAGAAGGGTAAAGTACGAGTCAGAATCGCTATAGAGTTCTGTCCTGACGAAGTTGAGAAGCTGATTGAAAATGAAGAATCCTTAAATGGTGAAGCAACATCATCTCTTGATGACATCCGTCAAATGATTAGTGAGTAAGTATTTTACTGCTTAAATAATTCAGTTAAGCCGATCGCAAAAACCAGTAATTAACAAGATATAAAGCAGTATGGAATACAATTCGTATTTTCAGAATTTTGGTGAAAATGACGTTTTATCCTTTAGTGAAACCAATATGTGTAAGATTGGAAAATTCAAGGAGGATTTAAGTGAAGTCTTGGGCAGTGATGAGATAACAAATTTAGTAATTAGCAGAATCCAAGATAGAGGAATTCAAGGGTTATATATATATGGAGTACGTCAAACTCAAAATAAGCTTTGGATGACTGAAGGCAAAAAGTGTGAAATATTGAAAATCGGTGCTCAGAATTGGATAAAAGGTCGTATCAAGAGCAAAGTTATTGTAGAGTTTGAGCCTGAAGCACCTGAGCCTTCAGAATCATCTCTTGATGATATTCGTCAAATGATTAGTGAGTAAAGGTGTCAAAATGAGTCAATTTGAGAAATTAGAAGATTCAGAAGTGATTTCTGTAAATAGCTCTGATCAAATAGTTATTGCACATACAACTTTCAAAGTTTATGAGTTTATCAAAGTTTTGAAAGAAAGCTTTTTCGGGAGGATTGCTGAGGAAATAACAAAAAAATGGTTGATAGAAGGAATGAGTTGTGAAGTTTTAAGCCCTGGAAAAGGTTGGCGCAAGGGCAAAGTCAAGCTTGGGTTAGTTTTTTGTCCAGATGAATCAGATTCACCGCTTGATGATATTCGTCAACAAATTTCAGAAGAGGGCGATCGCGACTAATTTATGGAAAACAGTGAGGAAAACAAATTTCAAGCCTTGAAATATGATGAAGTCCTTTCTATTTACTCCAAAGACATCTCGGACTATTTAGAATTGCCACGGACTCTTAGAGTAATTGAATTTATCGAAGCGATCGCCGAGAAATCTTTACCTTCCGATCAAGAAATTAGTGTCTTTGCTGAAGGCATGGAATGTGAAGCCCTCAAGTTTGATGGACAGGGTTGGCGTAAAGGCAAAATCAGAGTCAGCTTGGAATTTCTTCCCGACGAAATGAAGTCACCCCTGGATGATATTCGTCAGGCGATTCCTAACGATGTCTGGCAGGACCATTCGTGAGCCAAAACCCATCAATAAAACATCATGAGCAAAACTCCTCGGATTCGGATTCCGCCAGAGGTAAGGAAATATGTGTTTGAGCGCGATCGCTATCAATGCCGAAGCTGTGGGCAGACTCAAGTAGAGGTGCATCTCAGTATCGACCACATTATTCCCCTGGCGCGAGGCGGTTCTAACGACATTAGCAACCTGCAAACGCTCTGTCTGCGTTGCAATCAGCAGAAACAGCACACTCTCGATCCGCGATTCCAGCGCCACTTCAACCTCTAGACACTCCAGCAGAGACAGCCATGATCCAACCTCAATCTTCTCTAGTGGTGCCGATGCTCGCTCCTGAAACAATCGAGTGCCTCGAAGGAGAGCTGGTGGCTGAAACAGAGGAGTTTGACCCAGAATTTGACTTTGCCGCGATCGCCAAAACGGTTTTGCAGTTGAGCGAGCCAAATGCCGTTGAGGGCAACTCGCAGCCACTCGTCTTAGCTCAGCCAGTTGTAGAAGCGATGCAGCGGTTGGTGGCAATTGTAGCCAAGTTGCGATCGCCCCAGAGTGGTTGGCCTGCCGACTTGGAGCCAACGGTTGAAAACTTAATTCCTTATGTGACAGAAGAAGCCTACGAAGTCTTGGAAGCGCTACAAACCAGCTCTTTAGGTTCATCTTCTGGGTTCGTCGCACCTGCTGTAACTGCGACCCTACCAGACTATTTTTTGATTGAGGACTTAATTCCGCAGTGGCTTTGGTACATTGCCAAAAGCTCCTACGACTTAATGCGCTTGCTTTGTGGCGTAGAGGCAAAAGTGTTTCAGCCTGGGCAAGGTTGGCAAACAGGAGCTTTACGTCTCGTAGCCCTGCTAACGCTGAAGTTGCCCCAAGCAGAATGGGCGTTAGATTTAGCCACCAATCAGCCGCCTACCAACAATCTGACACATCAAGCGCTGATTCAGACTGAGGGCGAAAATTTCTGCAATCAACCCACTTGGGCACAGCGTTTTACCCAGCAGTTGCTCCAGCAAATGCAGACCGTGACGCCAGAAATGCAATGGTTTACCACCCCAACCGCAGTGGATTGTCTCCAACCCGGACAAGCTTGGCAGGCGGGCACCTTACAGTTGCAGTTTGCGTTTGAATTTACCGCAGGAACAACCCTGACGGATCTCACCGCTCCCAACGGAATATCAGCGTTTGGGACCGCCTTAAAAGTTAAGCTAACCGAGCCAACAATCGCGCAAGCCTATTTCCAAACTCAACTACAACCCCTTAGTGTGGCGATCGCTCACGCAACTGCTACACCTGAAACCGATTCAGCGTCTACTGATCTCTCTGCTGTATTGCTACCCAGCGTTGTAGCAACGGCTGAGGCGATCGCGAAGGAGATACCCAATGCTACTGAGCTAGCACCAGATGGGCCGCTTCAGCCAGAAGTTTGTGTCGATAACTGGCTCCCTCAGTTGCTTTGGCAGCTTACCAGCAGCGCTTATCAGACTATGCACTTGGTAGGCGGCATACCAGCGGAGGTACTGCAACCCAATGAGCCTTGGCTGGCAGGGACTCTCCGGTTATTTGCTGTGCTTGAGATCAGCTCTCCCCACCTGAACTGGCTATTCGATCTGTCAACTGGACAAGCGCTCAAAGCCATGCACAATGCTTTAGTGGCTCAAACCTTAATTCGGGGTGGTTCCGGCGTAGGTGGGAACTTGCAACCCGCAGCTACATTCCTCGCCCAACTACTTGAGCCGATCGCGACCAGCACACCGCTCTTACAACAGCTACTTCAAGGTACTCCCATCGCCCTACAACCCCCGGTGAGTGATGATTGGTCTACTGGACACCTGCAACTCAAAATTGGTCTTGAGCTGATGCCAGATTCCGTCACTTAGGGGCTTAAAGTGGATATTAAAGCAGGAAAATGCCGCCTTTGTTCACCGCGTCCTGCCTGAAGTAACCTGGCTGCTTCAAGCTCGCCTAGATGCCGATGTACACCTATGCTTTTCTCAATACGCCCCCAAGTGCCATCAAACTGCCGTCTGGAATTGTGAGTGCTTTGGAGCTAGTCACTTGCGATCGCCTCTCTGCCCTGGTCGAACCTGAGCTGTCTTTTGAAACGCTACAAGATCATGACGCTCAGTTAGTCCAAGCAGTGTTGACACACGATCGCGTAATTCGAGAATTGTTTGAGCACACCGCTCTATTGCCGCTGCGGTTTGGCACTCGGTTTTTGTCTACTGAAGGGTTACTAGCCCATCTGCAAACCCACACCCAGGAGTATCTAGAGAAGTTAGCACGGGTGAGTGGCAAAGCTGAATACACCCTGAAATTAACCCCCTTAGTCTTAGAAATCGAAGCAACCTTGCCCACAGAAGCTCAGGGGCGAGAATATTTTTTAGCCAAAAAACGCCGTTTCCAAAGTCAGTATGAGCAGCAACAGCAACAAACGGCTGAGTGGCAAACCTTGGTGCAAGCGATCGCCCAAATCTATCCGGGTCCAGTCTTGGGTGAAGCTCAAGATGGTAGCCAACGAGTTTATCTGTTGGTGAGTGCCCAGGAATCATCCCAACTGTACAAACACTTGCAAACCTGGCAAATTCACTGTCCCCACTGGGAGCTAACTTTGAGTGAAGCGCTCCCTCCTTATCACTTTGTTTAGCTTGGGCTTTAGAACAATAACTTCGCTGCACCTTGAATCCGAGCGAGAGGAGTAACTGAGCGAGGCAAGACTGGCAGATGAATGGTGGTGTGTTGAGGCAAGGCATCAGCAGGCAGTGGAAGTTCTGGTTCAAAGCGATTGTGCACCACGTAGCGTTGAGGCACCCCCATCTCTGCTAAGGACTGAGCTAAACGCTGACCCTCCGCCACAATGGCAGATTGCGCTTGTAACACCAAAATAAACTCGGTATATTTCGGGTCTTGGAGCCGTTTTTGCGCTTGCATCACCCGTTGCCGCAGCGATCGCAGACGACCCATAAATTCGGTACGACCCAACACGTCTTGATACTTGATCCACAGCTTAAAAATCCAGGCTAGCCAATCTCCGAGAGCTGTAGGCATTTCTAAGAAGCGGAGCAAGTGCCCGGTAGGAGCGGTATCCAAAATAATCAAATCTTGCTCCTGTCGCTCCAGCAAATCGATTACCGTAAGCAGCGACAACATCTCATCAATTCCAGGTAGAGCCTGAGCTGCAATCCGTCGCCATGCTTCGGGGCCGTAGGCAATGCTCAGCGAGCGATCGCCCTCGGTGCTATCTCCACTCATCATCTCCGCCAATTCCCACAGGTACTCTTCTCGGAACTGCTCTAAGACTTGTCCAGCATCAATTTCCTGCCCCGTTAAGTTGTGGGTTAACGCCGTCGGTTGGTGTCCTAATGGTTGCCCAAAAGCATCGCCCAAAGAGTGAGCTGGATCGATGGAAATCACCCGAACTTTGCGCTCTGGATATTTTTGAGCCATACCCCAAGCGATCGCGGCTGCGACTGTGGTTTTACCCACTCCCCCTTTCCCTCCAACGAGTAAGAGCTGACGACCTACGGCCACAAAATCCTCGAAACTCGGCAGAATCTTAGTAGGCCATTGCACCACCACGGGCGAAGGGAGAGCCACGATTCCCAAAGGAGCGATCTGAGCCACGACTTGATCCAAAGCAGCTGAGCCTACAGGTTCCTCAAGTTGTTGGGGCACCGTAAAAATCGGCTTGTCAGTACTGAGGGTGCTGAGGGTTTGGAACTTGCCTAACATCTCCTGCTGCTCACTGTAGCGATCGCCATCCTCAAGTGGTGTGAGAATGTGATTCACCAGCAATCCACCGCAGGGAATTTGCAGTTGGTTTAGTGCCTCTAAAAATCGCTGAGTTTCTAGAAAGCTCATTGGTTCAGCGATCGCCACTACCAAACAAGCTGTGCAGTCAGGGTTTTGCAAAAGCTGTCGCCCAGTTAGTAGCTCTGCCTTCATCTCGTGGAGAAAAGCATCCGCATCATCGGCTGTGTAGCGTCCGGTAAAGCTTTGGCTCAAAACTCGATGTTTTTCTTGAAACAGTTCTAGAGCTGCCAGCAACTCATCCAAGAAGTCCATTAACTTAAACAAGTTCAAAGTGTGGCCGCTGGGTGCCATATCGACCACGACGCGATCGGCTTCTCCCTCTCGCAAGAGGCGTTGGATTTCCAGAATGCCCATCAATTCATCCAACCCAGGCCAACTTAAGTTCCAAACGGGAGATAAATCTTCTCCCTGGACAAAACTACCCCGCTCTACCAAAAGCTCCAAAACTTGACCGTACCGAGTTTTAAAGTCTTGGAGGAGGGCAGCCGCATCCAGCGATCGCACTTGTAAGTTGGGTAAATCCGCTAAGGCATGGGGCGCATTACTGGTTTCTACTTGCAGCACATCGCCTAAGGAGTGAGCTGGATCAGTAGAAACTAAAAGAATTTGTTGGTCAGGAAACTGTCTAGCCCAGCGGCGAGCGAAGCTACAGGAAAGGGTAGTTTTACCGACACCCCCTTTGCCGCTAAAGAGAGCGAGTTGCAGGGAATCATACTGATGCATAGGCTCGTAAAGATTGTTACACCTGAATCAATGGGCCTAGAACCGATCGTTCTACTGGTATCACTCAACGGGCATCACTCAACAGGCATCACCCCACTGGCGGCACAAGCATGGACAACTTATTCAAAGGGTTTGAGCAACTGCTGGAACTCGCTAAAGCCCTGGAAGAAAAGGCAGAACAGGGAGAAATCAAGACAGATATTCAGTTTCGCTCCCGCAGTTTAAGTAGTATTCCCCGACAAGGAAACATCCCCTCAGGTATGGGCGTGCGTCGTGGGCCTGTCACTTCTCCCGGTGCTGATACAACACCAGCCTCAACCCCCGAAGTCACCGTAACGCCACCGACCCACGACTCCAAAGCCCCACCGCTGAAAACTGTGGGTGGATTGGCACCTGTCTTAAAAGAACTGCGAGAACTGGTAGAAATTCCCCTCAAGCGTCCAGAGTTGCTGCAACGGTTGGGCTTGGAACCAACGAAAGGCGTGTTGCTAGTCGGGCCACCAGGAACGGGTAAAACTTTAACTGCCCGCGCCTTAGCCGAAGATTTGGGAGTTAACTACATTGCGATCGTTGGCCCAGAGGTGATGGGCAAATACTACGGAGAAGCTGAAAGTCGGTTGCGGGCCATTTTTGAAAAAGCCGCCAAATCAGCTCCTTGCCTGGTGTTTATTGACGAAATTGATAGCCTCGCTCCCGATCGCAGCAAAGTCGAAGGGGAAGTCGAAAAGCGTCTGGTCGCCCAACTGTTGGGTTTGATGGATGGCTTTGCCAAAACCGAGGGTGTGATTGTTCTCGCTGCCACCAACCGCCCTGATTATCTTGACCCAGCGTTGCGTCGTCCTGGTCGTTTCGATCGCGAAGTCCAGTTCCGGGTGCCCGATCGCGATGGCAGATTAGAGATTTTGCAAATCCTCACCCAGTCCATGCCCTTGGAGGAGTCGGTTAATTTAAGCGCGATCGCTGACTTGGCAGTGGGTTTAGTCGGTGCAGACCTAAAAGCCCTTTGCCAAAAAGCTGCTTATAGTGCCTTGCGCCGCTTAGTTCCTTCTTTAGATGAACCCCTGCCAGAAGAAATGACCCTGACCCAACCAGACTTTTTGCAAGCCATCAAAGAAGTAAAACCCGCCGTTCTGCGCTCTGTAGAGATTGAGTCGCCGGATGTGGCTTGGCATGACATCGGTGGCCTGGATGACCTCAAGCAAACATTGCAAGAATCGGTAGAAGGCGCACTTCTCTACCCAGAACTCTATCAACAAACAGGAGCCAAAGCGCCACGCGGCATTCTGCTCTGGGGACCCCCAGGCACAGGTAAAACGCTACTTGCTAAAGCTGTGGCCTCTCAAGCCAGAGCCAACTTCATCGCCGTTAATGGCCCAGAATTGCTGAGCCGTTGGGTGGGTGCTGCCGAGCAATCTGTACGGGAATTATTTGGCAAAGCTCGCCAAGCCGCTCCTTGTGTTGTATTCGTCGATGAGATTGACACATTAGCCCCAGCACGAGGCCGTTTCAATGGGGACTCAGGGGTGAGCGATCGCGTCGTCGGTCAACTGTTAACAGAACTCGACGGCTTACAGGGTTGTCCCAACGTTTTGCTGATTGGAGCGACCAACCGCCCCGATGCTCTCGATCCTGCCCTCCTGCGAGCGGGACGCTTAGATTTGCAACTCAAAGTAGATTTACCCGATCAAGCCAGTCGCCTCGCCATTCTGCAAGTTCATAACCAAGATCGACCTCTACAAGGCGTAGACCTAGCAACTTGGGCTGCACAAACAGAAGGCTGGAATGGTGCAGATTTAGCCTTACTCAGTAATCAAGCCGCTTTAGAAGCGATTCGACAGTACCGAGCCCAAGGTTTGGCAGATCCCACCCAAGTTCGCATTCGCAATGATGATTTCGTTACCGCCTATCAAGCTTTAGCAGCCCAACGACAAACCTCCTAACTCCTCCTTCATCCCTCATCTCTCCTCCTTCATCCTTTCCCCTTATGCTTTCAGGACAAACAGACGATCCAGTACGGCGACAGGCATTGAGGCTGCTAACCGCTACGTTTATCATGCAGGGACATCCAACAGAATATGCACCTCACATGGCAACAGCAGCCATTTTTCAAGCTGATTTGGAACTAAAAAATATTCAAGTGGCGCGGCTGTTAGCGTGGTTAAAGCAAGAGCATCCAGAGGTGTATCAAGAAGCTTTGACGCTGCTGGAAAAAACTCGCGAAGATTTTGAGCAGCGAGTGAAAGCATAACGCTACTCAGAAACTGGGTTATGTCAGGCAGCATTTTAGTGATAAGAAGCTGCCTATTTTTGATGTAGAACGATCGCTAATCGTTAATTCAAAAACTCAATACGAAATTGTTTATCGATCGCCGAAGAAGTGAAGACTTTTCCGGTAATTTGCTACTGACTATCAACTTCTATGAATAAAAACACGACAAACTTCATATTTTCCTCTAGGGATCAATACGTATTCGTGGAGTTAAATCACCTGGCTTAAAAGACTGAAATGGATTGATTTGCCTGCAAGAGAGCGATCGCGGCGCTGAATCAACCCATTGCAAAAACTTTTCTAGGCTTCACGTACTGTCCTCCGTAGTTCTCTCAACAGCAAAAATTGCTGAGGCAGATTTTCCGTGTTTATGCTGGCCTTTTTAATACCTTAAATACTTATTCTAGCCTTGTACCCACAGCCTCACCAAACCCTTGCTATGAGAAGGCTGTGGTGTTTCAGGCCCCAGAAAATTATCAATTAATACACCTAGGAAATCATCATGGCTGTTGAAAAAGTAAACTCCTCCTCTAGCTTGGCTGAAGTAATTGACCGCATCCTCGACAAAGGCATTGTAATTGATGCTTGGGTTCGCGTTTCTCTCGTAGGAATTGAACTATTGGCAATCGAAGCACGGGTAGTCATTGCTTCGGTTGAAACCTACCTAAAGTACGCCGAAGCAGTGGGTTTGACCACTCAGGCTGCTGTTCCTGCTTCTTAGTAGCTAGCTTGGGGGGTCTTGCTGACTCCCCATTCTTTGATTTCACCCACTTTGTACTTCAGTTGATCTCTCGGCTTGTAGAAGGAAACTCGCGATGGTTGCTCTGAGACATTTATGGCAAGAACAGCGGCGGCAGCGTCAGCAGCAACTAGCTCAGCGCCAGCAACAAGTCCAAGCGGCTTTAGCGGTAACGCGGCAGCAACGCCAAGTAAAAGCAGATCAGCTGCACCACAACCTCGCTACATTCCGCGCTGATTTGGCTGAGGAGAGCGAGCTTTGGCAAGCCAATCAACATTTGTTCCGCCTGCAATTGCAACAATCAGTCCAGGTGTTGCAACAAGAAACCCAGAATTTTTTAGCCTATAGTCGCTTAGAGCGTCAACTCCAAGCCGAGGAGCTAGCTGAGCAACTAGATACTTTCGTACAGCAGCTCCAACAGCAGACGGCTGAGTTCCTATCACTGACCGCAATTGAGCGATCGCTGATGGCTGAGCAGTTAGCCCAAGAACTACGCCAATTCCACTCCGAACTAAATATCAGCGTCACCCTGCTGCGCCAAGAGATCCAAACGCAAGTTTCTACGCTTCAACAAGAAACTCAAGCGCTTTTATCGACTAATCAGCATGAACGGGTTCTAATGCGAACCCAGCAAGCAAAAGAACTCACTACCTTTGTCGAGAAACTCAGTGCTGATGTGCAGAGCTATTTGTGGGAGTTAGAGCTACTACGAGAAGATCGAGCCCAACAACTGCAACAAACGCTCAGCCAAAGTAGAAGCGATCGCCAAGCCAATGTCGTAGCTCTATTCCAACGCTTCGCCACGTTCCGCGCTGAGCTACAGCAGTATTGCACCAATCTGCGAGCTTCTGTTTGGGGCGTAGATCTAGATGTAAATCATCAATCAAATTCAATCTATTCCAACCAAACCTCGCCCCACCTGCGGCACCCCTCTCCCGTGGGAACGGGGATGGAGGAGAGGTCAAATCCAGAGCCTACTAGCGCTCCAATTTCCGCTATTCAACCTGCGGCAGTGGAAATCGAAAAAGAAGTTTACAACTATCTACACCAAGTCCAAGGAGCCCGTCTGGTAGAGCTGGAAACCGCTTTAGCAATCAATCGCATTCAAGCCGTTGATGTGCTCCGCTCCTTAATCACCAAAGGTTTAATTACGCAGCGCGATCGCGTCTATTACACTCAAGAGGAATTTAACCTGTGAGTACCGTTCTACAAGCCCGCCCCCGTCGATTTGTCAGCACTCCCTCCGTTGAGCGTGTGGCTGCTAGAGCTTTGCGCTACCTACAATCTGGTTTCTCAGTACATCTGCGCGGCCCTGCTGGCACAGGTAAAACCACCCTCGCTTTACACTTGGCTGATCTTTTGACTCGGCCCATTATGTTGGTATTTGGGGATGATGAGTTCAAAACTTCAGACCTAATTGGTAACCAATTGGGTTATACCCGCAAAAAAGTAGTAGATAACTTCATTCACAGCGTGGTTAAAGTCGAGGATGAACTCAAGCAAAACTGGGTAGATTCCCGCCTCACTTTGGCTTGCCGCGAAGGCTTCACCTTGGTCTACGACGAGTTCAACCGCTCTCGTCCCGAAGTCAACAACGTTTTACTTTCCGCCTTAGAAGAAAAGATTTTGGCTTTGCCACCCAGCGGCAATCGTCCCGAATATGTGCGAGTCAATCCTCAGTTCCGGGCCATCTTCACCTCCAATCCAGAAGAATACTGTGGGGTGCATTCCACCCAAGATGCCTTGATGGATCGTCTGGTCACGATCAACATGCCAGAGCCAGATGAGCTGACTCAGCAAGAGATTTTGGTGCAGAAAACCGAGATCGAGCGCGAAAGTGCCATTTTAATCACTCAGTTAGTCAAAGCCTTTCGGCTCAAATCAGGGGCTGAGAAATCTTCTGGTTTACGCTCTGGCATCACGATCGCCAAAGTTTGCCAAGAGCATAATATTCCTGTCATGGCGGAAGATGCTGACTTTCGCGATATTTGCATGGATGTGTTGCTCTCCCGCACTAGCTTGCCCCTCCAGGAATCTACTACCCTGCTTTGGGAACTCCTAAACGAACTCGTTTGCCGCGAACCTAAGGCGATCGCACCCACACCTACAACTGCACCACCCCGAGCAGAGTATGCCGATCGCACCGTGACTATCACAACCACCTCAGTTGTAGCCGAGCCAGCCACTATTAAGGTCGCCGAAAAGATTGTGGAGAAGGTGGCTGAACCTCAAGCGGCGGCTGAGCCTGTTGCCACAGCGATCGCCGAAATTGCCGCAACCGAAATTAACGACCAAGACCAACTAGGGCTAGATGAGGCAGAAGTATATACCTATCTGCGTCAGGCTGAGGGAGCACGAGTCTCAGAAATTGAAGCAGCTTTAAGCATGAATCGATTTCAGGCAGTGAATGCGTTACGTTCCCTAGCTCAAAAGGGAATCCTAGCTCAACGCCACAATCGCCTCTACGTCACTTCCTAAGGATGCCCCACTGTGACTACTTTCCCCCAAATGCCCGCCCCTAGCAGTTCTAACCGTGGTGCGATCGCCACCGCTACTCAAGGCTCAACCTTAGCCGATGTTCTAGAACGAGTTTTAGATAAAGGCATTGTGATCGCGGGAGATATCTCCGTCTCAGTTGGCTCCACCGAACTGCTGAGCATTCGGATTCGCTTGCTGATTTCCTCGGTAGATAAGGCGAAGGAAATTGGCATCAACTGGTGGGAAAGTGATCCTCATCTCAGTAGCCAAACCCACAGCTTGATGGAGGCCAATCAACAGCTCCTCCAGCGGATTGAGGGTCTAGAAACAGAATTGCGAGCCTTACGCACCGCTCCCGCCTCCTTACCCACAGCTCCTGCTTAGAAATATAGCTTTCGCTTTGCCATAGACTCTCCCTCTCCGAGTGGGCTTTATGCCCACTTTTTTGTGGGCAAGGGTTTTATGGATAACGGTGAAATGGGAGGATGGCGATCGCGCTGGGCATACTGAACTCGTAGCCCTAGGGTCAAGCCATGCCATTATCAGACCCCCCACCCCCCGTATTACTAGAACCTCAGCGATCGAGTAAAGATTCTGGTTTAGCACCATTACTGCTGACTGTGGTTGAGTTAGTGCGACAACTGATGGAAGCGCAGGTGATTCGGCGGATGGAAGCAGGACGCTTAAGTGACGAAGATTTAGACCGAGCTGCTACTAGCCTCCGTAAGTTAGAAGAACAAGTCGTGCATCTCTGCGAAATCTTTGAAGTCGATCCCGCAGACTTAAATATTGACTTAGGAGAAATTGGCAATCTGCTGCCTAAAGCTGGAGGTTACTACCCCGGTGAAACTTCCACGAATCCCTCCATTTTGGAGTTATTGGATCGCCTGTTAAATACGGGTGTAGTAGTCGAAGGCAGCGTGGATTTGGGACTAGCTCAACTCAATTTAATCCAAGCAAAACTGAAGCTAGTTTTGACTTCGCAACCCCTATAGCGATCGCAACTGGTTTGTGAACAAGGGGCGCAGCCCCCACACCCGTTCAAGAATCAAAAAGGATTGCTATATAAAAAACGCAATTAATTTCACTCAGTACTCAAACATTGCAGTAGGAAAAGAAAAGTCGATGGGAACCGGATTGTATTTGTATGGCATCTTCCCTACCCCTGGCCCCCAACATCTAGAAACTCAGGGTTTAGATAAACAACCTGTTCATACCCATGTTCTAGATGGGTTTACATTTCTCTATTCTGAAGCCCAGCAAGAACGTTATTTAGCCAGTCGTCGCAACTTGCTAGACCATGAGAAGGTGCTAGAACAAGCCATGCATGCAGGCCACCGAACCCTGTTACCCCTACAGTTTGGTCTAATTGTGGAGGATTGGCGCACCGTCACAGAACAACTCACTGCAACTCAGGGACCCAAATTAGAACAGCTCTTTCATAAACTAGATGGCAGAAGAGAAGTTGGCGTAAAAATATTTTGGGACGCTGAGGCTGAGGTACAAGCCCTGTTAGCTCAAGATGAGCAGCTACGCACCGAGCGCGATCGCTTAGAGGGTAAATCTCTCAGCATGGATGAGGTAATTCGGATTGGTCAGGCGATCGAACAAGCAGTAGAAGCTCGCAAGCAAAGCATCATTCAAGTATTTCGAGCCACCTTAGATCCTCTCGCAAACACCACATCAGAAAATGATCCGCTGACAGAAGCCATGATCTACAACGCGGCTTATCTGATCGCTTGGGATGACGAGCCCACATTTAGTGAAAAAGTAGAAGCCTTGGATTTGCAATTTGAGGGCCGTTTGCGGATTCGCTACAACAACTTCACCGCTCCCTACAACTTCGCTCAACTTGACTCATCAAATTAGGCTAACTTGCTATGTTTTTTGACTTACTATTAGCACCCATTACTGGTCCCCTGGCAGGCATAACCTGGCTAGGTTCACAAATTCAAGAACGGGTGAATGCTGAGTGGGACGATAAAGAGAATCTCAGTAAGCGGTTACTGGCTCTGCAATTAGCGTTTGATATGGGCGACGTGTCTGAAGCAGACTTTGAAGTGCAAGAAGAAGAGTTGCTACTAGCCATCCAAGCGCTAGAAGACGAAGCAAAAGCGGCTCAAGCAGATTGAGCTAAACACGCTACTACAGCTTCATATAATCTCTTGGAGTTGACAGAAAAATGACCCCTTATTTCTAAGGGGCCAACAAGTTCAGTTTATGGAGCGTATGGCTTAGGTAGTTAACCCAACAGCGCTTTCGCTCTGGTGACTACGTTGTCTACGGTGTAACCAAACTTTTCCAGTGCTACGTTACCGGGAGCCGACACACCAAAGCGCTCAACGCTGATCATGTCGCCTTCGGTACCGATGTAGCGGCACCAACCAAAGCTGGAGGCTGCTTCTACTGCCAAACGCTTGGTCACGGCTTTGGGAAGCACTGACTCACGATATGCTGCATCTTGCTCATCAAACAGTTCCCAGCAAGGCATAGAAACCACGCGGACGTTCTTGCCTTCTGCGCGGAGTTGATCAGCCGCCTTGACGCAAAGTTGCACTTCACTACCGGTAGCCATCAAGATCAGGTCAGGGGTACCTTCGCTGTCAGACAAGATGTATGCACCCTTAGCCACGGCTTCAATTGAAGAACCATTTAGTTGGGGCAGTGCTTGGCGTGACAAAGCCATCAGAGTTGGACGCTTGCGCTCTTCTACCGCAACTTTGTAAGCGCCAGAGGTTTCGTTACCATCTGCTGGGCGCATGACTAGCAAGTTAGGAATCGCCCGTAGAGATGCGATCGTTTCAATGGGTTGGTGGGTAGGACCGTCTTCACCCAAGGCGATCGAGTCGTGGGTCATGACATAGATGACACCCGCTTGAGACAAAGCAGAGAGACGGATTGCCGCCCGCATGTAGTCTGCGAAGACCAAGAAGGTGGCGCAGTAAGGAATCAAACCAGAGTTGTGCAGAGCAATCCCGTTACAGATTGCACCCATGCCATGCTCACGGACCCCAAAGCGGAGGTTACGGTTTTCGTAAGCGCCTTTCTGGAAGTCACCAGACACCTTGATATAGGTGAGGTTGGAGTGGGTGAGGTCAGCAGAACCGCCGATCAACTCAGGCACAGCAGGGGCGATCGCATTCAGGGTCTTCTCAGAAGTTTGGCGAGTCGCGATCGCTTTGTCTTCGGGGGTATAGACAGGTAGAGACTTCTCCCAACCGTCGGGCAGCTTGTTGCTGACAAAGCGCTCAAATTCTGCCGCTTCGCCAGCGTACTTGGTTCTGTATTGAGCCAAAACTTGATTCCACTCATCTTCTAGCTGAGCACCCCGCTCAACTGCTTTGCGCCAGTGGTTTAGCGCATCTTGAGGCACTTCAAAGGGTTCGTAGTTCCAACCCAACTTCTCGCGAGTCAGCTTGATTTCATCGCCGCCCAGTGCCGCCCCGTGAACCCCAGCAGTGTTAGCTTTGTTGGGAGAGCCATAACCGATGGTGGTGGTGACTTTGATGAAGGAAGGCTTATCGGTGACTTGCTTCGCTGCTTCAATCGCTTTAGCAATGCCATCGAGGTCATGGTTGCCATCTGCTACGTGTAGAACATGCCAACCGTAAGCCTCAAAGCGCTTCGAGACATCTTCAGTAAAGGAAACGTCCGTAGAACCGTCGATCGAGATATGGTTGTCGTCGTAGAGGGCAATCAACTTGCCGAGGCCCAAGTGACCTGCCAAAGAGCAAGCTTCCCCAGACACCCCTTCCATGTTGCAGCCATCGCCCAGAATGACGTAGGTGTAGTGGTCAACCAGTTTGGCATCAGGCTTGTTGAACTTGCCTGCGAGGTGTGCTTCTGCCATTGCTAAGCCCACACCGTTACAAATCCCCTGACCTAGAGGACCCGTGGTGACTTCAACGCCAGGCGTCATGAAGTTTTCGGGGTGACCTGGCGTCTTGGAGTCCAACTGGCGGAATTGCTTGATGTCATCCATCGTGACGCTGTCGTACCCAGCCAAGTAGAGCAAGGCGTATTGCAGCATGGAACCGTGACCTGCCGACAACACGAAGCGATCCCGATTGAACCAGAAAGGATTTTTGGGATTGCACCGCATAAAGCGATCCCAAAGCACATATGCCATCGGAGCAGCGCCCATCGGCAACCCTGGGTGACCAGATTTTGCCTTTTCTACAGCGTCAATCGCCAGAAAGCGGATGGAATTAATACAAAGCTCGTCGAGTGATTGTTGGATTGCGACAGCCATAAATCTCTTGGTATTGAACTACGGTTAGCACTGGACTGGGTGAGCGATCGTGACGTTGCTCCGGGTCACCCTAAGCTTATATACCTATCAATTACCAATTATGGTAGCTGATAATAGCAACGAACAGGTAATAACTCCTAACAGGGAAGCCCAGGTATTTATAGCCCTGATAGACCTGAGTTTCCCTGCGATCCCAAAGACTGGGTTAAATTTTACAAGCTCAGCCAACGTACTTTCTAAATGCTACCGTAACGTTGTGACCACCAAACCCAAAGGAGTTGGATAAAGCTACATCAACTTTATGGGATCGGCTGTGATTTGGCACATAGTCTAGGTCACAAGCGGGATCGGGATTTTCTAAGTTAATGGTTGCCGGCAGTTGGTCGTGAGCTACAGCCAGAGCGGTAGCCACGCCTTCAATACCACCCGAACCACCCAGTAAGTGTCCCGTCATCGACTTGGTAGAGCTAACTGCCACTTTGTAAGCATGTTCACCCAAAGCCGTCTTAATTGCTGCTGTCTCATTAGGGTCGTTCATTGGGGTGCTAGTGCCATGAGCATTGATGTAACTCACCTGCTCTGGCGTAATCCCAGCATCTTTCATGGCTAGTTGAATCGCTCGTGCCGCACCTTCGCCACCGGGAACAGGGGAAGTCATGTGGTAGGCATCACAGGTCATGCCATAGCCAATCATCTCGGCGTAGATGCGTGCTCCCCGACTGAGGGCATGCTCTAATTCCTCTAGCAACAGAATGCCTGCCCCTTCACCCATGACAAAACCGTTGCGATCGCGATCAAAAGGACGGCTGGCATGAGCGGGGTCATCATTCCGAGTGGATAGCGTCCGAGCGGAGGCGAAACCTGCTACCGAGAGGGGAGTAATTGCAGCCTCTGCCCCACCGCAGATCATGGCTTGGGCATAGCCGCCTTGAATCAAACGGAAAGCATCCCCGATCCCATTGGAACCAGAGGCACAGGCAGTCACCGGGCAAGAGTTCGGACCTTTTGCGCCAATATGAATTGCGGTCAGACCCGCTGCCATATTGGCAATCATCATTGGCACCATGAAGGGGCTACAGCGATCTGGGCCTTTGGTCAGATAAACTTCCTGCTGGTCTTCCAGAACCTTAATGCCACCGACCCCGGAACCGATGATCACACCCACCTGTTCTGCGTTCAGGTCGTTGATGACAAATTGAGCATCAGCGATCGCTTGTTTACTCGCTGCCACAGCAAACTGAGCAAACCGATCCATCCGCTTCGCATCCTTACGGTCTAGGTACTGGAAGGGATCAAATGCTTTAACTTCTCCAGCAATTCGGCAGTCGTGCCGAGATGCATCAAACAGAGTGATTGGGCCAATTCCATTGCGTCCACTCACCAACCCTTCCCAATACTCTGACAAGGTGTTGCCAATGGGTGTAACCGCGCCGAGACCCGTTACAACAACGCGCTTACGGTCAGAATTTGTCATGATGTAAAATTCAAGGGCTTTCTAGCCCAGAACGCAGAATACAGGTTTTGAGTTGACATCTTCCCACCCCCAGACTCGGTACGGTGTCCAGTTGCCAATCGTTTAGATAGAGTCTAAGCTGCTGCTTTGTTGCTGATGTAATCAACGGCATTTTGCACAGTGGCAATTTCTTCTGCCGCTTCATCAGGAATTTCGATGTCGAATTCTTCTTCTAAAGCCATTACGAGTTCTACAGTGTCGAGAGAGTCAGCACCGAGATCGTTAGCAAAGCTAGCTGCTGGCTTAACTTCACTCGCTTCAACCCCTAATTGCTCGGAAACAATTTTTTGAACTTTAGCAAAAATTTCTTCCTGATTCATGACAACCCCTAGCTTCTTATTTTAGGACTTACTCAGTGTTTTGAGCCTTTGTCGGTGCGCTCTAGAAAAACTTACTCTAGAAGGGCTGCCAAATTACAGATGAATTCGCTGAGATTTGATCCCAGACAGACATCAGCTCTAAGCATTTCTTATCTTATCTGAAAGCGTGACGGCGATCGCGTTGGATAGGCGCTTTCCCTAACTGACACATTGCGAGCTAAAACTCAACGAAAAGTTAACTGCGATCGCCACAGTCCTGAGTTGAAAAAGCGATGATAGAGGGGTCAGTCACGAGTTAGCTCCTCAACTAGGTAGGCTCGAAAGACAGTGAATTTATCCACTTTGCGGCCCTCACCCCCGACCCCTCTCCCAAAGTTGGGAGAGGGGAGTAAGAGTCCGGTTCCCCTTCTCTCAGAATTGGGAGAAGGGGTTAGGGGATGAGGGCGTACAGTGCGGTTCACGTTCTTTAGCAAGTTGAACCTAGATCAAATTTTGCTGGAGCTGAACGTTTATTCAGTCATGCTTAGCTATGCCATCTCCGTCTTTGAAGTACGCTTATTTCCCTGGCTGTGTGGCTCAAGGAGCCTGCCGGGAACTTTATCTCTCAACCGCAGCCCTAACTACAGCCTTAGGCATTGAGCTAGTCGAACTAAAAAAAGCTTCCTGTTGCGGCTCCGGTACGTTTAAGGAAGAGTCCGCTCTCTTAGAAGACAGCGTCAATGCTCGTAATATTGCCCTAGCAGAAGAATTAAATTTACCCCTACTTACTCATTGCAGCACTTGCCAAGGAGTAATCGGTCATGTGGATGAACGGTTAAAAAAATCTCAACAGACCAATCCTGACTATATTGATCAAATCAATGGCTTATTGAAGCAAGAAGGCTGCTCACCCTACAAGGGCAGTACTGAGGTGAAGCATTTGCTGTGGGCGTTGGTGGGCGACTACGGCTTAGAGGCGCTGCAAGCCAAAGTAACCCGTAAGCTGGCTGGGCTGAATTGCGCTGCATTTTATGGCTGCTACCTACTCCGCGCCCAAACCTCCATTCCGTTTGATGACCCCTTCCAACCAGAATCGATGGAGAACGTGTTTCGGGCGATTGGGGCTACACCGATTTACTATCGGGGACGCACTCAATGCTGTGGCTGGCCGCTCTCTAGTTACGCTACCAATCAGGCGTTTCAAATGGCAGGCAATCATATTCAGGAGGCGATCGCGGCTGGGGCCGATTGTTTGGTCACCCCTTGCCCCCTGTGCCACCTCAATCTGGATTCTCGCCAACCCGAAGTAGAGCAAGTCATCGGTCAAAAACTGGGCTTGCCAGTTTTACACCTACCTCAACTCGTGGCTCTAGCTTTAGGAATTACCCCAGAAAAGTTGGGATTAAGCCATCACATCGTTTCTACTCGCTCAGTTTTGGAAAAGCTCGGTGTATAGGTCAAAAATCTCCAGCTTGTTTCCTACGTTTTGTAACGATCAGTTTACAAAAACTGGCATTACTAAGCCAAAAATAGCTGGCTAGACAATGACAAGGGCAAGTTTCGCTAGGCTTTATCAAAAAAGCTAGCCACTATTGCGGTCTGTATTAAATTCTTTAAATTTTTGCCACCTTTCTCAGAAGCGATCTCTGGCACTGCGGTAAACTTGGCGTTGATTCTAGAGTCTTAGTTCTAAGACTTGCTAGTCTGCTTTGCTGCAGATGTTGCAAGGCATTGAACACCTAGTTTGGAGTCTTTATTCAATGTCTCATTCTGTCAAAATTTATGACACCTGCATTGGGTGTACTCAATGCGTCCGGGCTTGCCCTACAGACGTTCTAGAGATGGTTCCCTGGGACGGTTGCAAGGCAGGTCAAATTGCCTCGTCTCCTCGTACCGAGGACTGTGTCGGTTGCAAGCGGTGCGAAACTGCTTGTCCGACTGACTTCCTCAGCATTCGGGTTTACCTATCCAATGCTGAAACAACCCGGAGTATGGGTTTGGCTTACTAGAAACTGACATTAAACGCATCATTTTTTTATCCTGCGTTTATCGATATACTTGGGTTCAAAAAATCGGGGAGGCTAAACACCTCCCTATTTTTTTGGTAATTTCACGTGCCTAGGGCAGCTATCTATCCCGTTTGCCACGCAACTAAGGCGTAGATCACTTTCTGGTTTCCGTACTTGATGAATCACTGTTGATCGTTAAAGACTGTTATATTCGCGTTTTATCTGCTTCAAAAGGCGATCGCGCGATCGCACTACAGCCAAGACGCTGAAAGGCAGATGGCACCTAAACCGTAATCGCTTGGCAGGAGTTGTGGGTTAAATGTGCGGAATTGTTGGCTATATCGGTACCCAAGCAGCAAGTGACATTTTGTTGGCAGGGTTACAGAAACTGGAGTATCGCGGCTACGATTCTGCGGGGATCGCAACCGTTTTGGAAGGCGAGATCCACTGCGTCCGCGCCAAGGGCAAGCTGCACAATCTCCAAGAAAAACTAGAAGGCATTGAGAACCCAGCTCAGCTTGGCATCGGTCACACTCGTTGGGCGACTCACGGCAAACCAGAAGAATATAATGCCCACCCCCACATGGACACAGCCCGCCGTTTGGCTGTGGTACAGAACGGCATTATCGAGAATTATCGAGAATTGCGAGAAGGATTAATTGCTAGAGGCCACACCTTCCGCTCTGACACTGATACGGAAGTAATCCCGCATCTGATTGCTGAACTGCTAGAAAAATTAAAGGCTGATCTTAGTTCGATGCCGACCTTGGCCCAACACTCACCTTTACTAGAAGCGGTGCGCCAAGCGGTCAACCAATTACAAGGAGCCTTTGCGATCGCGGTAATTAGCGCTGACTTCCCGGACGAACTGATTGTGGCGCGACAGCAAGCGCCGTTATCGATCGGTTTCGGTCAAGGGGAATTCTTCTGCGCTTCCGATACCCCCGCTTTAGTGCCCCATACCCGCGCCGTCTTAACCTTGGAAAATGGCGAACTGGCTCGTCTAACTCCCTTGGGTGTGGAAGTCTATAGCTTTGCGGGCGATCGCTTGCGAAAAACTCCCCGTACCCTCAACTGGAACCCAGTCATGGTGGAGAAGCAAGGTTTCAAACACTTCATGCTCAAGGAAATCTACGAGCAGCCTGGGGTAGTGCGGGCTTGCCTAGAAGCTTATTTAGACAGCAGTTGGGGGACTGAATCTTCTACCTCACCGATCAAACTCAACTTGTCACCTGAGTTGTACAGCGATTTGAAACAGGTGCAAATTGTCGCTTGTGGCACCAGTTGGCACGCCAGTTTAGTAGGCAAGTACCTCATTGAGCAGTTGGCTGGCATCCCAACGATGGTGCAGTATGCCTCCGAGTTTCGCTATGCTCCTTCGCCTCTGACCCCCAACACGCTCACCATTGGCGTAACTCAGTCCGGTGAAACCGCAGATACACTAGCCGCACTGGAGATGGAAAAGCAGCGTCGTACTGGGCAATCCCCCCGGTTTGAGGCACGCTTGCTAGGGATCACCAACCGTCCCGAAAGCTCCTTAGGTCATATGGTGCCTCAAGTGATTGATACCCACGCAGGGATCGAGATTGGAGTGGCTGCGACTAAAACTTTTGTGGCGCAGTTGATGGCGTTCTATGCCCTAGCTTTAGATTTGGCTTACCACCAACAAACGCTATCAGCCGCTCGTTTAGAAAAAATCTTGCTAGGGCTACGGCAGCTTCCAGCACAAATCGAGCTAATTCTGGAAAGCCAAGAGCGCTATATCGAAGAACTCGCTCACGACTTCGCAGAAACTCAGGACTTTATTTTCTTAGGGCGAGGGATCAACTTCCCGATCGCCCTAGAGGGAGCCTTGAAACTCAAAGAAATCAGCTACATCCATGCCGAAGGTTATCCTGCGGGGGAAATGAAGCACGGGCCGATCGCGCTACTAGATGCTAAGGTGCCTGTCGTTGCGATCGCCACACCCGGTTTGGTTTACGAAAAAGTGCTCTCCAACGCTCAAGAAGCCAAAGCCAGAGATGCCCGTCTGATTGGGGTAACTCCTTTAGAGGCCAGCGAATCTGCCGAGATCTTCGATGACTTATTGCCTGTGCCAGTTGTGGAAGAGTTACTCTCGCCCATTTTGGCCGTGATTCCGCTACAGTTGCTGGCCTATCACATCGCGGCCCGTCGTGGCTTAGACGTAGACCAGCCGAGAAACCTCGCCAAATCTGTGACGGTCGAGTAAGTGGTTTGTTTGGCAGAAGTTTGCCTTGCCATCTCTTAGGCTGATAATAAGGCACTCAATTGTTACTCCCCTTCATGGCTTCCATCGCCCGCAAAAATTTGTTTGAGGATATTCCTCGATTCCTGGTCGCGCAAGCTGGCATCATGTTTGCGGTCAGCCTAGTCACCATTCAAACTGGGATTCTCAGAGGGTTTACTCGTTCTACCACCCTCTTAATTGACCAGTCCCAGGCTGATCTTTGGGTTGCTTCCAAAGATATGGTGCAGGTTGAGCTAACGTTGCCTCTTGCCGTCGATCAGCTGAGGGTCGCGCAGCAAGTAACCGGGGTAGGGCGAGCGGAAGCCTTGATCTTTAGACCAGCTCTTTGGCGCAACTCTCAAGACGAGATTGCTCCAGTGCGAGTCGTCGGATTTGATCCCCAGGGACAGTTGTTTGCGCCGCAAAACATCACCCAAGGCAACCTCAGCGCCCTCAAACAGCCTTTTTCGGTCATGGTGGATGAAACCAATGCAGACTCTCTGAATCTGAAAGCCCCGAATGCTCAAGGCGCGATCGGATCACTTCCGGCTCGACTCATTGGCCTCACTCGTGGCACCCAGTCAATGGTGTCTAGTAGCTTCCTATTTACCTCCCTAGAAAATGCCAATGCCTATGTGAATGCTCCCGTTAGTTCTAACTTGCAATGCCGATCGCAGACTGGCTCTGATGAAGTGCAATGCACCAACACCTATGAAACCGCCCCTGCTGGCTCTGGCCCGCTCAATGCTTCTCCTACGACACCCCGACGCCTAAACCTCGGCGACCCCATCACCTATATCTTGATTCGCGCTCAACCCAACCAGGATCTAGCAGTTCTTAAAAAACGGCTGGAAACTACACTGCCAAATACCCATGCCTATACCCGAGCCGAAATGGCTGCAAAAACCCGTAACTATTGGCAAAAACGCACTGGCATTGGCTTTGTTCTTGGTCTAGGAGCCGCCGTTGGCATCATTGTTGGGGTCGTGATTGTGGGCCAAATTCTCTACTCCTCTGTCTCAGATCACTTACGAGAGTTCGGAACTCTCAAAGCGATGGGAGCGTCAGATTGGGTAATATACAGCGTGATTGTTGAACAAGCCTTATGGATGGCCGTTTTAGGCTACCTTCCTAGCTTAGTCCTGTGCTTTGGAGTGAGTACGTGGACATCGGCAACCCAAGGAATCCTGATTTTAATTACACCCGCGACAGCCTTTGGAGTTTTTGGCATCACAATTGTGATGTGCGTTAGCTCCGCACTGTTTGCCATTCAGAAAGTGACACGAGTTGACCCTGCCATCGTGTTCAAGGCATAACCTTAAACTTCACGATAGGAATACGGAGAACTTAAAGAACCTGGATACACTAGATAGTATGACTTTACAGCGATGAAATCTCGATTCGGCATCTAAGCATCTGAATCTACCGATGCATCGCTGCCAAAAGTTCGCACTCCTTTTCATTTAACCAATGTTGATTAAAAACCTAAGCGGATGACTGCTTCTCAAATTCGTATCCCTGAATATGCCCAGGTTCAGAGTCAGGTTGCTTCTACCGCACTAGGCTCTACCCATGTTAAAACGAATGCCATCACTGCCCGTGGGGTGGAAATGGTCTTCCAGTCTGGTGCTGAACGCTTTTACGCCCTCAAAGATATTGATCTGGATATTCAGAGAGGGGATATCTACCTGTTGATGGGTCCTTCCGGCTCTGGAAAAACCACACTGCTCTCTATCCTAGCGGGGATTTTAACACCTAGCCGTGGCAGTGTTCACCTGTTGGGACAAGAAATCACGAAAATGTCTCGTACCCAACTGGCCCAGTTCCGCTTGGAGAATATTGGTTTTATTTTTCAAGGATTTAATCTGTTTCCTGCCCTGACTGCTCTTGAGAATGTGGAATTGGCACTCAAGGTCAAAGGTCTCCGGGGACGCAATAACCGCCGCCATCAGGCTCAAAACTTACTAGAACAGGTGGGTCTGCAAGACAAGGTGAGGCTACTACCTCGTGAGCTATCGGGTGGGCAGCAACAACGAGTGGCGATCGCGCGGGCTTTGGCAGGCGATCCACCTCTGATTATGGCAGATGAACCCACTGCGGCTCTAGACTCTCGTAGCGGCCATGCGGTGATTGAGTTGCTGCGAAATCTTGCCAAAGAGGGCGGTCGTACAGTGCTGATGGTGACTCATGACCCGCGCATCATGGATGTAGCAGATCAAGTGGTGAACCTGGAAGACGGCATGCTTAATCAGCAATACGCCGCTTAGTCCCTCATTTCAGCTGATGCAACTTTACATACGGCTTAAAACTAGATAGGGGCACAGAATGCTGCGCCCCTACCCGTGATTTATTCCATACAGTTTGTCGAGAACCTGTTGCTTGTTGTCACTCCGGTTGACGGAGGAGCAAATCGGCCTCGTTATAACTCCTGTCAGCCTCTATATTAGGCGAGGCTTGGTGTGTTAAATGCCAATTGGCTGCTTTGTTATATCTGTATTCTCACTGGTAAGATAGGCGATCGCATAGCGGCAATCTACCCACTCCCCATAGGGATCATCCCCAATAGTCGGCATTTCATAGAAATTTCACAGAAACCAGTGGTGGTTCCAAAACGAAAGCATTACTAGAAGCTAAAGCGTCTTCTGCACTGCTTGAGCGATTTCAGTCAAGGTGTCTGCGACTGAGCGGGGTTGCCAGTTTAACTCGCGTCGGGCTTTAGCAGCATCAACTCGTACACAGCGATCGTAGACGTAATGCACCCGTTCTCGACTGAGGGGGGGTTGCCAGGAGAACAGTCGTCCGATGGGGTCCAAAATATTTCCTACCAGTCTTACGAGGGCTTTGGGAGCCTCTGCTGGAGCAGGAACGCCAGCCTGTTGGCCGACAATTTGGAACATTTCCCGCGTGGTTAGATCTCCTGCCGAGATAATGTAGTGCTCCCCAGTTGGAGCTTTTTCTGCTGCCAAGATCATGGCCATCGCCAAATCATCAACATGGACAACTCCGGTGACGCGATCGCCCCCTGCCCAGAGTTTCAGTCCACCTTTGAGAAACTGCCGCAATACCGGAATAAAGTGCGGATCATCCGCGCCAAAAATTCCAGAGGGCATGACACTCACGACTGGTAATCCTTGCTGCGCCATCTGATCCACAAATACTTGCGCGTCATACTTGGTGCGATCGTAGGCGGAAGAAAAGTCTTTTTGGGTGCGCTGAAAGGTTTCATCCACCACTTGCCCTTGGGTGTCGCCAAATACGCCGATCGTGCTGCAATAAACGATTTTGGCCACGCTCATTTCTTTAGCAACTTCCATGACAGCGCGAGTTCCTGCCACGTTTACTCGCTCCATTTCAGCCGCATTCACTAAACCTAACTCTACATAGGCAGCCGTATGGAATACCCTGTCTACCCCTTGCATGGCGGTGCGTAAGGCTGCGCGATCGCTGAGGTCGCCGTAAACCAGTTGCACTTGAGCGTCAGCCAACCGCGATAGATTGCTCGATTTGCGAACCAGCCCAACTACCGTATCGCCTCGCTGTTCTAGCAAGCGAACCAGGTGAGATCCGGTAAAGCCGTTTGCTCCGGTGACTAGCGCCTTCATATTGCTTTTTCGTAGATGCGGTACGTTTTATAAATCTTGCCACCGGATGCTTCAATCAGCTTGCGCGATGGGAAGTTATCTTCGTAAACCCAGGACAGTTCAGCTCGCTGATAGGGTTTACCTTTTTGGATACCACCGCTCATACCCAGGTAAATCAAAGCTAAAGGTACCATTTTGCGACGATATTCTGGCAAGGAGCAGATAGCAATGACTCGGCCTTGGTTGATTTGCCGCCGATACCAAAGAAACTTGAGAATGCCCAGCCAATTGAGCTTGCCGCCCACCTGCTTAAGGGGAATGTTGTAGTCGGGCAAGCCCATGAAGAAACCAATCATTTCGCCGTTATATTCCGCGATCGGAAAAACATCTGGATCAACTAAGCTTTGCAGGTCTTTGGCTTCTTCTAGGAATTCTTCCTGGGTGCGGGGCGTAGAACTCCAGTTACCTGCAAAGGCGGTGCTGAACAAGCGGTAGAGACTAAGGCAGTCTTGCTCAAAACCCTCACCTTTCGTTCGTAGCGGTCGGAATGTTACGCCTGACTTACAGGCAATGCGATAGGCTTTCTCAAATTCAGTCGGTAAAGGCTCGTCTAGAGGGAAGTCGTAAGCGTAGGCATCTTTAGCCTTCTGCCATCCCAATCGCTCGATAAATTCTGGATAGTAAGCAGGGTTGTAGGGCATCATCACCATTGGCGGTGAGTCAAAGCCATCGACTAACCACAGGCAACTGTTGTGGGTCGAGAGATCAATCGGTCCCCGCACTGCTGTCATGCCTTGTTGACGCAACCAGTCAGAGGCAGCATCGAGCAATGCTTGAGCGATCGCAAAATCAGCAATGCACTCAAAAAAGCCGAACAGGCCAATCTGCTGCCCTTCCCGCTCAATCAGGCGCTGATTCACTGCTGCTACCACACGCCCTACCGCCTCTGGTCCTTTGGCTCCCTCAGTCACCACCACAAACTGCTGAAACTTGCCGTACTGCAAGAACGGGTTACTAGATGCGAATTGCTTGGCAACACTGCTACGTAAAGATGGCACCCAGTTCGGATCATTGGCATAAACTCGCGCTGGCACATCCAGAAACAGGTCTTGATCTGCTGGTGTCGTAACCGCTCGAACTTGATACGCCGAAGCCTGAGTAGCCACCATTTTTTTAACTTTTGAAACTAAAGATTTTATGGCAAGAGTAGAGTGTTTTTTCTACCCTTGCAGTATTTTATCGAACTAAGCACTGATTGTTGGTTTATACAACACATTTCGAGTTGCTACTAACCCTGCCACCAATCGATCCATTTCCTCTTTGGTATGGAGGGCGTTGACAGTTACCCGGAGACGAGGCTTAGCAATGAACCAAATGGGAGACACCCAAATGCCGTAGTTTTCTAGCAACAACCGACCAAATAGCTTCGGGTTGATTTCGGACGGCAAAATGACGGGAACGACGTTGGTTTCGCCAATCGCCAGAAAGTCTTGCTCAGCCAAGCGCGATCGCAAGTAAGCTGTATTTTCCTGCAACTGGCGCACCCGTTCTGGCTCCCGTCGCACTATTTTGATGCTCTCTAAAGCCGCAGCGGTGAGCGGTGGGGGAAGAGAAATGGTGCCAATTGAGGTGGGTGACACATTTAACAATGGCTTTAGTTCAGCAACGTGACTACTAATCGCTGCTCCAGCCGACGCCGCAAACTTAGAGAAAGTCGTCATGATCAGCGGCACCACGCCCCGCTCGATCGCTTGCTGAGGGGTGAGATTGAAGTGCTCATAGATACCTCTCCCAGTGGCACCGATCGCACCGCTGGCATGAGCTTCATCCATCATTAAGACGCTGCCTTCGTAATTCTGCATCACATTGAGAATGTCGGGCAGAGGAGCAATATCGCCATCCATCGAGAACACTGCATCCGAAACCACCATGATGCGGTCTTCGGGTCTAGCATAACGGCGCAGTTTGGTGGCCAAATCGTTGACATCGCAGTGGCGGTAGGCACGCACTCGCACACGCGGGCTATGACCAAACAGCTTACCAGAGCGAGTCCCTGCATTCGAGATCGCGGACACAATGCAACCGTGGTTCAGTACGTCAGTGAGAATTAATGTTTCTCGTGTATGCTGAAAACCGGGCACAGGAATGGCTAGATGACAGAAAGCGTCCATGAGAGCTTGCATTGCCATCCAAGCATTTAGAAATAGTTGGGTGTGGGGCAAATGCTTGAAGGCCGAAATTTCATCTTCGAGCTGCCGATGCAAATCAATGCGACCACTCAAGACGGAGCAAGAACTGTTGGAAGTGCCGTATTGCAGAATGCTATCGATCGCCGCCTGTTTAACGGACTCTGCTTGAACCAGTCCCAGGACATCATTGGTGCAGAAGGTTAAAGCTGTGCGGCGATCGCCTGTTTTGACATCCTCAAGCTCAACTAAATTTCCTTGCTTGGCGTGGCAGATGTATTCATCCGGTTCAAGTTCGCTCTCATACCAGCGCTGAACATATTCTTTAATAACTTGCACAGTAAACTCCCCTCACCTTATTCCCAGATAGTTTATCGTCTCTGGCATAACAGTGTATTTTCCTAGCAAAGTACCCATCATCCAGGTCTAATACAACACCAAATGCAAGCAATCCAGAGCGTCTGGACTACTTCATGCAACCAACTTGTTTGTGACCCAAAGTACTGGGTAGAGGCTAGAGTACGGTTCCGGACTACATCTGTTTGAGAAACGGCTGGTATAGTTGCCTTCATCCGACTGGGCTTTCTGTAGTTAGTTCGGCTGGGCTAGAAGCCATAGCCTTAGAGAAAGAAACAAAGTTGTCTGGGTTCCCACTTTCGGGATCTTCTGATTGACTAGATTTTTGCACAAATTGCTCATACTGCCGGACAATTAATCGCTGCACTGCAATGATCGCTGGATTTACTTCCACATAGCGGCGCTGCGGGTTGTCTAGGTAACGGCGCTGCTCACTTTCCATCATCTCAATATCTTGATTGAGAAATTTCATGAACACGTGCTGCTCTAGCAACGGTTGTAGCACAGGCTCCAGCGATCGCAAAAACCACTTGGGCAACTTCACCCGCAAAAAGAACATGGCAAAAGAAGCGCTTTGGGTGGGGCCAATCGGCAATCGCATTAAGTAGAGACTAGAAACGCCCTCCAAGGAACTTTGATAGTGCGGATAACGATATTCTACAGAAACAGTCTTGGTCGTCACTTGCTCAGCTTCCTCAGCCAAACCCAGAAATTTCGCCAGCTTTCCTTTATAAGACACCTGATAATCGGCACAGACGCTGTTTTCAGTTTCTCGCAAGCTGGTCAGAATGGGATCGAACCAACCCTGCAAATTTTCGTGCAAAAACCCATGAAATACATCCATTGAGTTTTCGTTGCAGATAGAGAAATGAGATTTAAAGTGTCCTGTCACGGGCACCATGAAAAAGTCAGGATGGTCAAACTCTGGAATCTCTGGGGGAGAAAAAGTTTCAGCCAGCGCTGGATCGCCCGGAAAAATCCAAATAATATTGTACTTCTCTTGGATGGGGTAGCTCCGTGCTTGGGCACAGGGCAATTTTTGCTCAGGCGGGAAATAAGGAATTTTGACGCAGTCGCCTTGGCCATCAAACTCCCAGCCGTGATAGCGACAAGCCAAGTTGGTGCCATGCACTTTGCCTTTGTGTAGCGCCACACCTTTATGAGGGCAGGCATCTTCGAGGGCATGGAGCTGGCCTGTCGCATCTCGGTAAACCGCGATCGCCTGCTGCCAAATTTGGACGGGCATTACTTCGTTCGACTTCAGCTTGTTAGCCCAACCCACGGCATACCAGTAGTCTGGGTTAATCCCTACTTCTCGCACTGCATTCCGAACCGTTTGCCCTTTTAAGGTTGTCGTCAATTCCATTCACTGTGCCCTCTGCCTCTACTGCCTACCCTTGGAACTTGTTTAGGTTCTAGCTTCTCAGTTCGTCAATCTTGCATCCATCTCCGAGGAGTGACTAAATCTGAGGTAGCTTTGCTAATGTTCCACGCCGATCGCGCCTATTTCTATTTATTAGAGTTATAGCCGCAAAAGATTGAATTATTTTCATCTTAGATTCTGCGGCTCAATAGTGCGATCCCAAGCGATTGGGGCTTGTGTAGTCGTAGGCTTACTGGCACCCGTTCTAGGACAAATTTTGCTCTCGTCGGCGCAACTTGCGGAGAAATTCAGTTGCTACCAAAGACCATCGTAGTGCTCCGCCTATACCGCGTTAGCGGTTAGGGGGTGGTGAGGCGATGCACGACCGCAGGGAGCCATTTAGTAAACCTACAAAGTAAAACTGTGTTTTGTAGGGCATAATGAAGTCATGCTAATCATGACGTGGGAATTTAAGCTAGAGCCAACTGCGGAGCAGGTTTTAGAGATTGAGCACATCTTAGATGTGTGCCGCAATGTCTGGAATTTTGCCCTGCGGGAACGCAAAGACTGGCTGGATTCTCGGAAGTCTTCGGTGAATGCCTGCTCCATTCGGCAGGAGTTCATCTTGCCAGCCGATGCACCATTTCCTGCCTATGCTCGCCAGTGCAAAGCACTAACGGCTGCTAAGGCCGATTTCCCCAGGCTGAAAACCATCAATGCCCAAGTCCTTCAGCAGGTTCTCAGAAAACTGGAAACCGCTTGGGAGTCATGGCGGTTAAAGCGGTCTGGATTGCCACGCTTCAAAAAGCCGAATCGGATGAAGAGTTTTGTCTTCCCGCAGATGCTGAAACACTGCATCTCCAGCGAAGGTATCAAGCTCCCTCAGTTAGGACTGGTCAAAGTGCGGTGGTCACGGGAAATTCCGTCGTTGTTCCAGGTGAAGCAGGCGCGAATCGTTCGCAAAGCATCGGGCTATTTCGCCATGTTGAGCTTAGAGGCGGAGGTTGAGATTCCGGCGACGATGGCTCACGGCCTTGCCGTTGGGATTGATGTGGGCCTTGAATATTTCCTCTCCACTTCCGACGGCGAACAAGTCAAGCGTCCCCGCTTTTTTAATGAGCTGCACCGCAAGCTGAAATTGCTGCAACGCAGACTTGAAACCAAGCGCAAGGGGAGCGCTAACTGGCACAAGCTGCACCGGAAGATCGCGAGAGTGCATCAGCGCATTGCCGACACTCGCAAGGACTGGCATTTCAAATTAGCCCATCATCTTTGTGACCACGCTGGGATGGTGTTTGTGGAAGATTTGGACTTCCGCATGATGGCGAAAGGGATGCTAGGTAAGCACACGTTGGATGCTGGCTTCGGTCAGTTCACCAATCAAATCCTTCCTTGGGTGTGCTGGAAGCGAGATGTTTACTACGCCAAGGTGGATGCTCGTGGCACGTCTCAGGAGTGTCCTGACTGTGGTGCCGAAGTCCGCAAGGATCTGAGTGTGAGGCTGCATCAATGTCCTGAATGTCGCTCAGTGAAGCCAAGGGATATTGCCGCAGCTCAAGTCATCTCTGCCCGTGGGCAACGGGTGGTTGAAAATGCCTGTGGAGTCGATGCAGCGGGGGCTGAGGTCACTCAGTCTAGCTGGCTGGCTATGAAGCAGGAAATCTTTGGGGCAACCCAAGGAATCTCCTTGCATACCCGTTAGGGTTGCTGGGAGAGGATGTCAATCTCTCTAACCAACGTTGAGCGATCGGTTCGATGAATTTGTCTAAAGGATTGAGGTCAACTACATATGGGCCAACTTGCACCCCTACTGGCTCCAAATGCTTACCAGGTAATTCTTGGCATAGTAGCGGCGCTTGGCGATTCTGGAGCTGCCGAAAGAACCACAGGACATCACTATTTTTCTGGATTTCTTCGCTTCTGTCTTTATCTCCTAAATTTCCTGCGACCGTATCTTTTTCAAAAGAAATTAGAGCCATCAAGTTAAACAGGCTGCTGGACGCAACATAGCATTGAGTTTGTTCGCGAGTAGGCAGTACCCCTAACTTGAGCTTATCCAACCAACGAGCCACAGCCCGAATCGGAATGGCGCTTTCGGTGTTGCTGATGTCGGGGGCTAACAACAAGAAGCAAGCAACGACAGATTATGACGACAGGCCTAAAGGGTAAGCAGCTTTTCAGCTAATAATGAGAAGAATTTAATTCTCAACGCAGATAGGAGCGCAGGGCAGTGAGATTGGTAATTCTAGGTGGGCCAGGAGCAGGGAAAGGTACTCAGGCTCAGCACCTATGCCGCCATTTTGAGATTCCCTTAATTTCTACGGGGGAGATATTACGGCAAGCGATCGCAGCTCAAACTCCTTTAGGTCAACAAGTCCAGTCTTTTGTCGAAAAAGGCGAACTGGTTCCCGACGAAACCATGATCCAACTAATACGGCAGCGCCTCTTGCAGGCGGACACCCAGCAAGGATGGTTACTAGAAGGACATCCACGCACTGCTTTCCAAGCCGAGGAAGTAGATTTTCTCTTAGGAGATCTAAATCAGAATCTGAACTGGGCGATTTGGCTAGACGCTCCAGATGATGTATTGATGAGCCGCTCAATCGCTCGACAACGCGGCGACGATACGCCAGAGGTGATTCAGCACCGGATCGAGTCGTTTCGAGACTACACCATGCCAATGCTGGACTATTACGAACACCGCGATCGCCTGCTGAAAATTAACAGCAACCAACCCATCGAACAAGTGCATCAGGAAATTTTGCAGCACCTACAATGATCGGCAGGATACTCCAAATCATCCATTGCAGTATCCTAACTGAGGCATTTGAGGCAAAGGCGTGAATTCAGAAGCACTTCTCACAAAAATGGCTTTCCAACGAACTGATGGTCGCCAAAGCGATCAACTGCGGCCCATCAGCTTTGAGCGTCACTTTACACGGTTTGCCGCTGGCTCCGTACTGACCCGTTGCGGTGATACCCAAGTCCTTTGTACTGTCACCATTCAACCCAAAGTACCTAGATTTTTGGAAGGCAAAGGCCAAGGTTGGCTGACCGCAGAATACCGCATGCTCCCCGGTGCCACTCCGCAACGCCATGAACGAGAATTTCTTAAGCTGTCTGGGCGCACCCAAGAAATCCAGCGCTTAATTGGACGGAGCTTACGGGCTGCTCTCGATATGGAAGCTTTAGGCGAACGCACAATCACGATCGATGCTGACGTGCTGCAAGCCGATGCTGGTACCCGCACCACTGCCATCACCGGAGGCTTTGTCGCCCTCCAAGACGCGATCGCCCAATTGATCCAAAAAGGAGACCTAGAGCGATCGCCCATCCGCCACCAAATCGCCGCAGTCTCAGTCGGCTGGCTAGAAGACCAACCCATCCTCGACCTTAACTATGTCGAAGACGTAGCCGCCAAAGTAGACCTCAACGTCGTCCTCAACGACCAACTCGGCGTGATCGAAGTCCAGGGCACTGCCGAAGAAGGAGCCTTTAGCCGCACCCACCTGAATCAGATGATGGACCTAGCAGAAAAAGGCATTAAGGAACTATTTGAAGCCCAGCGGAAAGCATTGGCAGAAGGGTGAGGAGTGAGGGGAGAGGAGTGAGGGGTGAATAAGGATGAAGGATGAGGGGTGAGGGGTGAGGGGTGAATAAGGATGAAGGATGAGGGGTGAGGGGTGAAAGTAAGGAGCCAGAAGTCAGCAGCCAGAAGTCAGCAGCCAATAGCTAACCCCGTCCAAGACCCGAAACACTCACACTCAACTTCGTTTGGAGGGAGTCTGAGGGACGCAACCGTCCTTCAGCGGGGGTTTGGGGGCGAGTGCCCCCAAGGCTCGGATTTCACAATGCCAAACTCAGAAACCCGTACGACTAATCGTTTTAAGCCAAATCACAAACAGTTAAAAATCATTGCAGTTCCCCCACCAATTAAGCCACACAAATAGCCCCTCCATCTCAAGGCAGATAAGGGTTTCCAGCGATCGCCCACTCTCCCCAACCCCAATGTGCACACACTCACGTTCCGTCCATCTTTGAGACAATCAAAAGCGACTCACACTAACAACCCATCACACCCAACGATTGCGATCGCTGAGCCGTTACTTCCTTAGTGCCAGAAGGTGTAAAAACTTTTTGCCAAAGGTTTTGACTTCTGCAAATTCCCTCAGCGGAGTGGTCGGTAACAACCGAGATTAAGGGAGAGCACCGAATATGAAATTGGCTTACTGGATGTACGCAGGCCCCGCCCACATTGGCACTCTCCGTATTGCCAGTTCTTTCAAAAATGTGCATGGCATCATGCATGCTCCCCTAGGAGACGACTACTTTAACGTCATGCGATCGATGCTAGAGCGAGAGCGAGACTTTACCCCAGTCACCGCCAGCATCGTAGACCGCAACGTCTTGGCGCGAGGCTCTCAAGAAAAAGTGGTGGACAACATCACCCGCAAAGACGCCGAAGAGCATCCTGACCTGATTGTGCTGACCCCAACCTGCACCTCCAGCATTCTGCAAGAAGATCTGCAAAACTTCGTTGATCGCGCCCAAGAAGCTTCAGTAGCGGATGTTCTGCTAGCGGACGTGAATCATTATCGCTTCAACGAAATGCAGGCTGCCGATCGCACCCTAGAGCAAATCGTGCAGTACTACATCGCGAAGGCCCGCAAACAAGGCGACCTCCCGGAAGGCAAAACTGCCAAGCCCTCGGTTAACATCATTGGCATCTCCACCCTGGCGTTTCATAGCCACCACGACTGTACCGAGCTGAAGCGGTTAATGGCTGACTTGGGCATTGAGATCAACGAAATCATCCCAGAAGGCGCATCCGTTCTCAACCTCAAGAACCTGCCCAAAGCTTGGTTTAACTTGGTGCCCTATCGTGAACTCGGTTTGATGACAGCCCGCTATCTAGAGCAAGAGTTTGGCACGCCTTATGTCGATATTACGCCGATGGGTGTGGTAGAAACAGCCCGTTGCATCCGCAAGATCCAACAAGTGATCAACGCGCAAGGAGCCAACGTTGACTACGAAAACTTTATCAACGAGCAAACCCTGCACGTCTCACAAGCTGCCTGGTTCTCTCGCTCCATCGACTGCCAAAACCTCACTGGCAAAAAAGCCGTAGTCTTTGGCGACAATACCCACGCCGCCGCCATGACCAAGATTCTGGCTCGCGAAATGGGCATTCACGTAGTCCTAGCGGGCACCTATTGCAAGTACGATGCCGATTGGTTCCGGGAGCAAGTCAGCGAGTACTGCGACGAAATCTTGATCAGCGATGATAATGGCGCAATTGGAGATGCGATCGCCCGATTAGAACCTTCTGCCATCTTCGGCACCCAAATGGAACGCCACGTCGGCAAACGCCTTGACATTCCCTGTGGTGTGATTGCCGCCCCGATCCACATCCAAAACTTCCCCATCGGCTACAAGCCCTTCCTAGGTTACGAAGGCACTAACCAAGTCGTCGATTTGGTCTACAACTCCTTCACCCTCGGCATGGAAGACCACTTGCTAGAAATCTTCGGCGGTCACGACACCAAGGAAGTAATCACCAAGGGTATCTCGGCTGACTCTGACCTGGGTTGGAGCCGTGATGGTCTAGCCGAACTCAACAAAATCCCCGGTTTCGTCCGTGGCAAGGTGAAACGCAACACCGAAAAATTCGCCCGCGATCGCGGCATTGGCGAAATTACCGCTGAAGTACTTTACGCAGCCAAAGAAGCAGTAGGTGCGTAATTAAGGATAGGCTGTTAACAACTAGCCTTTAGTAGAAGTAGGGTGAGCATTACCACCCTACTTTTTAGGTTTCACTTCGTGCCATTTAAAGAGATTAGAAAAAATAGCTTGAAAGAACCTACTTATGCATGAAGCGAAATACAGCGAAGGGAAGCTCTATATAGGATTTGTCGCAACATTAAAAACAGTTCAATTTCTAGGCTATCTCGCTGTACTCTCCGCAGGTATTATTGTTGGCTCTCAGTCAGACAAGCCTGTGTATGGAGTTGTTTTTTCTATTGTTTTGTCTATAGTTATTTGTTTCTTTATTTATATTTCTACTCAAGGATTTATAGCAATAATAGACTTGTTAAGTCATATAGAAATAAATTCAAGAAATATAGCTACTTCACAAGAAAGGATTATCGACGCTTTGGATTATATAGAAGAGAACACAGGAACTCTTTTTGATTCTAATAATGAATAAATATTCTTCTCCATGTAATTCCTAGGCTAGGCGGATAACCGTACTAATACCTTTAAATGCCACGAAAATTAGCGTTTTGGTTTAATACCCTATTTACCCAGTGTTAAGCTTGTATACATCGATCAACTCTTCAGTAATGAGCAACTTCCGCTATTGGGGAAGTGCCTGTTCGAGATACTCGTTGTATTGGGAGATGCGATCGCGATGCAACTAGAACACTATTTTGAATTTCTGCGTCCTGATGACATTCGCATTAAGGGAACAAGGGTGGGGATTGAAACAGTTTTGTATGACTTCATCCACTGTTGTCGTACCCCTGAAGAGATTGCTCAAGACTACCCTTCTGTGACTTTGGAGCAGGTTTACGCCACAATCCTTTACTACCTGTACAACAAAGAAGCTGTAAGCAAATATCTAGCAGATTGGCTGGAGTGGAGCCATCAGGTAAGAGAGGAACAACGCCACAATCCCTCGCCTGCTGTAGCTCGACTCATGCAGATAAAAGCTGAACGCCAAGTAATGAAAAAAGTTTGCAAGTAGAGCGATCGCCCCTCCTTAGATATTCGTACTAATCGTTTGTCGCAACGGCAAACTATCTTGTTTGAGTTGAGCTTTGAGGGTTTCTAGATAGTCGATCTGGGATTTGAAATCGGCGGCAGTTTTCTTCCATTGGACTTTGCGGTGGAGCGCAGCGCGGGCTAACTCCTCTCGGCCTTGCTTCAGAGCTGCCATAGCTACACGGTGCCAAGTATTCTCTTCCTTTTGCGCGTGTTGATACTGTGGTCGGAGCGTACTCTCTGCCGAGGCAATGTTGTCTAGCGCTTGGCGGTATAGCTCCATAGACTTAGCTGGAGAGGAATTGTCGATCGCTTCGTGGATCAACTGGTCAGTCCCAGGCAAGCTAATTTTGACAGCATCCAAGCCGAAGTTGCGGATTTGAGCGCTTTCATTCACTCCAGTTTTGCACCAAGTAGTAAAGTGCTCACAATTATTGGTAGTGAGATTGTAGGCTGATTCCCCAATGCGACTCTCGGCTCGTTGCACCACCACATCGGGAAGATAGGAAGTGGAATAGCGCTTCACATAAACAGGTTGCCCCATCGCAAACTCTGCCATCGAGGTACGCGAAATCCGGGCCACTTCAGTTTTGCGGTAGTGAATTACTGTGCCGTCGCCACAGTCGATGCCGTGATGCTCATAGACACCTGGCAACCCCATGAACTCACGCATCACGTAGATCTGATCTCCTCGTGCCATGCCAAATCCTGTCTAGAACTGTTGAGTTGTCACTTCGATCCTAGACTGCAATTTCTGCGATCGCCGTTGCCACCTCACGCGCAGTTGTGTAGCGCTCTTCTGGCTGAGGATTGGTAAGCGTGCGAATGATGGGAATTAAAGCAGGTGGTAAGTCAGGGACATACTCCGCGTAGAGCCTAGCACCCTGATCCCGATAGCCATAAAACAAGCTAGGGTGATCACCTGTGAGTAAATAAATCAAGAGCGGACCGAGAGCATATAAATCAGACGCGATCGAGGTTTCCCCCGATTCCTGTTCTGGAGCCATATACCCCGGTGTGCCAATGGGTTTGCCAGGTTCAGCTGCCCCAACTTTCACTGACCCAAACCCAATTAAAGCAAGTGCATGCCCATTCACCGGAACAGTCCGTCTAATCAAATTCTGGGGCTGTAAGTCTCGATGCAGAACTGGAGGCGTGAGGTTGTGGAGATAATCGAGCGCTTCACAAATTTCTGTCATCCAAGCGATCGCTTGAGCCAGAGGGACAGGGCCATTTACCGCTACATCCTGAGCTAAGCTCTGACCGTGGATCAGCTCCATTGCAAAATAGGGTTGCCCTGACAGCGCAAATGTATTAATCAACCGGGGGAAACTAGGGTGGTCAAATTGCTTGAGCAGATTTACTTCTTGCGCCAATAAATCTTTGGCTTGGGGATGATCCGACCATTCGGAATTTAAGGTTTTGAGAACGACACTCTGCCCATCCCGCCAAGCCCAGTAAGTAATGCCCATTTCGCCGTGATTCAGCGTCTGCAATACTTGGTACTTGCCCAGGAGCTGCTGAATTTGCAGCGGTTCGCCACAGTCTAGGCAAAAACGTAGCTCCGGGCCAGCCCGCTGATGCTGACAACGCACCTCGGTCACTGGAATTGTCGAGACTTTAGTAGATTTAGGTTGCTGCTCCCTATAAAGAGTAAAAACCTTTCTCTCACGAGCAGTTTGGGTAGACTGACGTTCCTCAAGTGGAGCAGGTAGACGCAAATGCGGTGGCACAGGAATTGGACTCGCTTGAGCGCTAGTTTCCTCAAGAACATCGCTAGAGTCTTCGTCCAGTTTGGTGCGGGCTTGTTGAGCCAAGGTGCGCTCTCCAGACAGCGTTTTAGGCAGTTCTTTCATTGCCTCGGCCCCAATACGAATCTGAATATTCGGCCCAGAACGGGCAAGACGAATAATCACCCCATCAATGACAGGCGCTTGTGTAATGCGCTTGCCCTCTAAGTAGGTACCATTGGTTCCAATGCTAACGATTTCCCAACTAGAGCCATTACGCCGCACTTCAACATGGTGGCGAGAAACCACCGCACTGTAGAGCACAACATGATTGTCCGTTGACCGCCCGATTCGAATTACTGGCTCTTGATCGAAGACCCAGGTTTGAACCGGAATATGCTGGAGAGGATGGAGGAGAGTCAGAGTAATCACACTGGTGATGCTAGATCTGAAATAACAGAAGTATCGCAGCCGAAACAGCAATAACTTAAAAGCTTTTCTACAATCCTAATCCTATGGTGGCCTTAACTCGATTTTGTTCGACGATTTTCTCACCCATCGATGGTAATTCATGGTCGGTAAAATGAGAGATTAGTTATTTATTGTTTGCAAACCAAACTAAGGTGTTCTAGGTGTTGGTTAGCTAGCTCCCTAATAATTTGAATTCTACAAAAGTCTTAAGAAGACATTAAGAAATCTGAAACAAAAAGGTGACGCGATCGCCCTTACCCAATGAAATGCGATCGCCTGAGCGCAAACGATGGCGGTTGCCTAAGGGCAGCAGCAGGTTGTTAATGTAAGTGCCATTGGAGCTACCCACATCCTCAATGTAGAAAGCATCTCCCTCCAGCCGAATATCTGCGTGAATGCGAGAAACAATTTCCGAGTCAGGAAACCCAGATAAGTCAATGTCTGGAGGAATGCGATCGTTCCCCTTGCCGATGTGAATGAGAGACAAATGGGGTGGCAATTCCAGAGTGGTATCGGTGCGTAAATGCAGTAGCTTTGCGGTCTGCTGTTGCAGCCGAGTGCTAGGGTTGCTAGAGGCAACCGGAGGGGGCACCGGAAAGTCACTCGCAACGGGTGGCGGTAGCAGTTCCTTACCTAGCGATGCAGGAAGAGGGGCAGCAGCAAAACTGTTGCCTAATTCATTGCCTCCTAGTTCCTGAGAGTTAGTTGTAAATAGATCTGGCTCCAGATCTGGCTGAACGGATGAGCTACTACCCGGCATGGCCGCTCCCGCAAAGGAGGGCATAGAGGTTTCATCAACACTAGGGAGCGGGGTATTAGTGCGTAGGTTAAAGCCGCACTGACCGCAGAAGTTAGCGTCTGTCTGTACGGTTGCACCACAGTTAGCGCAGTTGGTAGTGGCAGGTAACGGGGTATAGCAAGCCTCGCACTGCACTGCGCCTTCAGGATTTTGATGGTTGCAATTGGGACAGACAATCATGAAAGTTTCTCTTCTGCCGGAATCATGCCAGGGGATAGCCAGACAGCTAGTACTCAATCTTAACTATTTATGGCCTGTCCAGCGGCAGCATCAAATAACCACCAAAGTTCTCCTTGGGGTTGAACTAAGCGAGCTGGATAGGTCATGGCATCGGCTGTGGGAGCAAAAATTTCCTCCAGAGCAGCTTGCTTGTTGGCACCCGCGACTACAAACACAACGTATCTAGCAGCGTTAATTAAGGGAGCCGTGAAGGTGAGACGCGGTTGGCCATCTTTATTCCCGACTGTAATCAGTCGATCTTGCACCTGCAAAGCGTCTGTATGCGGAAACAAAGATGCTGTATGGCCATCATCCCCTAGTCCTAGAAGAATCACATCCAGGGCTGGAATCTGGTCGCTTGCCTGCAACACCTCCCTTAAATGAGATTCATAAGCTTGAGCGGCGATCGCAGGATCAGCAGCCTCGGTTGGCATCGGGTGAATATTCTCAGCAGGAATCTGGATGCGATCGAGCCAAGCTTTACGAGCCATTCCCTGATTACTGTCTGGGTGGTCGGCAGGAACGTAGCGCTCATCGCCCCAAAACACATGGATTTTGTCCCAAGGTAAATCTTGAGTGGCTAGGGCTTCGTAGAGAGGCTTAGGCGTACTCCCACCGGACAGGGCAATGGTGCATTGGTCCCGCTCTGCGATCGCCGCTTGAATTTTTTCTGCAACCAATTCCAGCGATCGCTGAATTAGAGCTGTGGTATCTGGCAGAACTTCTACAATTTTGTTCATCAGTTTTTGATTAGGTAGGTCTAGGACAGGGTAAAAAATCAAGTCGTAGTTACATCTAACTACCAAATCTCACGGTGCCCTGTGCTTCTCAGCGGGTCATGCAGTTTTATTATGCTGACATCAGGGATTTCTCAAATATTTCTTAGTACATAAATAATTAAGCATTAACCACAATCAACTCAGCCTGTGGGCTAGCAAAGTGGGGTTCGCGATCGCGAACAAGTTGCTTATCGAGTTGCTTATCGAGGGTGCCTCAGTTAAGTCTAAGTTGGGTCTAACTAACTGCTAACAAGCACGAAAAAACATCGCTGGGGAAACCTGGCAGGAACGACACAACTATGCTGGGATTTGCCAAGAACCGTAGACGATTGATCGCCCAATCTGTTACCGCTTTAGACAAGCATGCAGTCAACACTCTAATTCAATCTCGCTTGGTTGCCTTCTTTCAAACGAAAGATAGCCGAGAGTTATACCGTGCCACCCCACCCCTCATTGCCCAGCGACTGCAACTGTCTGAACGAGAAACATTGAATGAACGCCTAGATTACTTTGGTATCACAGTCAACACCGCAGCACGGGTGCAAGCAACCAGTAGCGGCCATAATATTGCAGTCACAAATGCTATTGCTGCCGATTTAGAGCCATCTTTTTTCATCCCTGACTGGACCTGGCAGAAGGAGAATTTAATGCTTAAAGGAATTGATAATCCTGTAGTGGTTCACTATCTTCAGCGGGCTGAAGGCAAAAAATGCTGATTCAAGTTGAACGGAACTAGTTTTGATAAAAATTTTATGAAAAATTGATGAGATCTTTAGAGTAAAAAAGTTAACAAGAAATTCAAAGTTGTAAAATATTTGTTGCCAAATCGTTTTATTGAACCATGTCTAGGAAAAGAGGCAGAGATAGGCTAAAACTAGCCAGTTGAATCAGCTAGATTAGCGATCGCTATCCGTCACAAAATATAGCTATCCATCTTCTGGATAGATTTATAAAAGCTTCAGGGAAGTTGCAGCGGCTCTTTACAGATTTATCCGATTCAAGAACCAATCATGAATAATTAATGATTGTTTAAAGGCAACTTTAGGAAGAATTAAAAATTTCCTGAAACAGATAAATAATCTTTAAACTTCGGTTATTGCGTATTTGGATTTTCCTCTAAGCGCCTAACCTTAACTTGTCTAGACTGAAATAATTTGCTAGCGGTTGTACTTGACGTAACGTCCTGTTTGCCTACAAGTAAACTGGGATAACAAACGAGTATGCTGAATCTAGCTCAGCTTGAAGCAGACCATCACTAAACTCACTTTGAAGCCCAATGAAAGCAACTGATAGCCGCCAACTCTCTGCGATCGCCTCCCAAACGCTCAAATACGTGGGAATCATTCTGATTCTGGCTGCTCTGATCGACTACGCCGTGATGCTAGTTCCCTCCGATGTACCCGCTAAACTCAGCAGCTTGGAAGGACTAAGATGGCAAATCGCCCTCTTCAGTCAAATTGTCGATCGCGGCGTTGTACCCCTACTGGGTTTTGTCCTCTTATTCACTGGGGTTTGGGTTGACAGTGTTTCAGGTGCCGCTCCAGGACGACAAAAAGCTTGGCAAAACATCAGCTTTGCTTCTCTCTTGCTAGCGAGCCTCCTAGGTTTCGTCTTCCTAGTGTTGTCTCCTCTACACTTCAGCAATACCTATCGAGCCAACCAGCAAACCCGGGCGCAGATTTCTCAAGAAGCAGGACAAGCGGAAGGGCAACTCAATCAGCAATTACAACAAATCAACAGCTTGGTCAAAAGTGACTCCCAGTTGAATCAAGCGATCGAGAGTGGGCAGCTCAAAGGGGAACAGTTGGCGCAAGTTCAAGCTCTCAAGAACCAAGTTCAGCAACAACTCCAATCTGATCCTCAAGCGCTAGACAAAAAAGCCAAAGATGCCCAAACTCAAATCCGGACTCGTCGGCTCGATCTAGAAAAACGGGCGAACGCTGAGTTTCTCAAGTCTGGATTGCGAGTAGGACTGAGCAGTTTGCTCCTAGCAATTGGGTACATTACGGTTGGGTGGACTGGATTGCGGCAACTAGGAGCAGGGCCTCGTAAAGCGGCTCGCTAGGGATTTGTAGCCTTAGTCGTCTGAATTTAGGCGCGCCGATAGCCTAAAACTATGCCTAAAACGGGGGGTGCCTCTCTACTGACGCAATGTTTCTGCTGCACTATACCTCCCCTCATCAAAAAAGCTGAGCTATGTTCTCGATTTACATCCTGACCTACAACGAAGAAACTGAGATTGCTGCTTGTATTGAGTCAGCTTTGCTCTCAGATGATGTGGTTGTGGTCGATTCCTTGAGCAGCGATCGCACGGTAGAGGTGGCCCAGCGTTATCCCGTTCGAGTGGTGCAGCATCGGTTCGAGAGCCACGGACGACAACGAACCTGGATGCTCCAATCAATACCGGTCAAGCATGAGTGGGTTTACATCCTAGAAGCAGATGAGCGGATGACGCCAGAGCTGTTTCAGGAATGCCTCACAGCGATGCAAAGTCAGGACTACATCGGCTACTACGTGGCTGAGCGAGTCATGTTTATGGGGCAGTGGATTCGACGCAGTACGCAATATCCCCGCTACCAAATGCGGCTCTTCCGTCGTGAGCAAGTTTGGTTTGATGACTACGGCCACACCGAGCGCGAGGTGTGTAATGGCCCCACTGGATTCCTCAAAGAAACCTATCCGCACTACACCTGCGGTAAAGGCTTAAGTCGCTGGATTGATAAGCACAACCGCTACTCTAGCGACGAAGCCCAAGAAACTCTAAAGCAGCTAGAAACGGGCACCGTGAAGTGGCAGGATCTAGTTTTCGGCTCGTCCGAAGTGGAACGACGTCGGGCACTCAAAGATTTATCTTTACGGTTGCCCTTTAGGCCGCTCATTCGCTTTTTCTACATGTATTTCTTGCTGGGCGGCATTCTAGATGGCCGAGCTGGGTTTGCTTGGTGTACTTTACAAGCTTTTTATGAGTACCTAATTCTGCTCAAAGCCTGGGAAATCAAGCACTTGCCGCCACCCGTGGTGTCAGAAAGTTCTGTTTTGGCGATCGCTGAGCCTCCGGAAGTAGATTCTGTGACTGTCAATTGACGATGGCATCACAGGGCAGCCTTAATATCAAATCAATATTCAGATCCATATTCAAATTAATAAAAGCAGTATCTGCGGATACAAAGCAGGCCACAACGAGTAATAATTGCTCTAAGATATCCCCTGGGTTGGCCTAAGTGAAGCTCCAAGCGTGAACCTTAGAGTAGACATTAAACCTTGAAACAAATCTTTACAAGGTTTACAAATAGAGGAAGGCACTGAGTTGTCACTATTCCCGCAGGAAGCCAACCAGAGTTATCAATCGACAGAGCACAATGGAAGTAATACTGCCTGAAAACTTGGGCTGAATAGACTATCTCAGTCTTTAAACTCCTACCGTTCGGTTTGATTCATAACTTCAGTGATAGCAGCCAAATTTTCCAGCCGATTGAAGGAGAGTGGGTTGTCTGTGTTCCAACGCCTAAAGCAGGACTTAAAGAATGATCTGATCGCAGGTCTTCTCGTTGTCATCCCCTTAGCAACCACCATCTGGTTGACGATTACCGTTGCGAATTGGGTGATCAACTTTTTGACACGCATCCCAAAGCAACTTAACCCTTTTGACGGCTTTCACCCCATCCTAGTCAACTTCCTCAACTTTGCTGTGGGCCTAACGGTGCCATTGCTCTTGATTTTGCTGATTGGCTTAATGGCTCGAAACATTGCAGGGCGATGGTTGCTAGATTTTGGAGAGCGGTTGTTACAAGCGATTCCGTTAGCAGGTGCGGTTTATAAAACCTTAAAGCAACTGCTAGAAACGCTGCTCAAAGATTCTAATAATCGCTTCCGTCGGGTGGTGTTGGTGGAGTATCCCCGTCGGGGTATTTGGGCGATCGCCTTCGTGACAGGGGTAATCAGCGGCGACATTCAGACACACTTGCCTGGGTCGATGCTAGGCGTGTTTATTCCCACCACACCAAACCCCACCACAGGTTGGTATGCAGTGGTGCCCGAGAACGAAGTCGTTAACCTCTCGCTGTCTGTGGAAGATGCCTTTAAGGTGATTGTGTCAGGTGGTATTGTCAGCCCCACCTCCCAAGCGACGATGGCCTTGAAACCCACCAGCGATCGCAAACTAGATCCCCCTCTACCAGAACCCCAATGGCAAGCCTTAACGCTGCCGCTCGAAGAGGAGTGAAGAAAGAGTTAAGATAGTCAAGCTGCTCCTGAACCTGGACAATTAACTCTCCATGCAAGCTCGCCGAATCGCTCGTGAACTTTCCCTGCTCAGCATTAGCCAGTTGCCTGCTAACCAAGGCCGACTGGACGATCAGCAACTACAAAACATCATGCTGGCCGCTGTCCGCACACTAACGACTGAAGTTCAGGAGATCCTAGAAACCGCAGCAGCAGAAATTAAGCGAAGCAGCGATCGCTTGCTGAGTAGCGAAACGCGAGCCAGTGATGTTCAGAGTGCTAGAGGGATGGTTCAAGAAGCACTGGACCTAGCCCAAACCGCAATTAATCGCATGGGTATGGCAGTTGAATTGCCAGAACTGATTCAATTAACAAATCAGAAAGAAGTTCGAGCTTATACTTTGCAAGTGATCAGCACCTTAAATGCCAATACGGCAGCGGTGGATGAATTGCTAACCCAGTCTTTAGTAGATTGGCAACTCAATCGCTTAGCTCGGATCGATCGCGATATTCTCCGCATTGCTGTCACCGAAATCATGTACTTGGGCGTACCAGACAAAGTCGCAATTAACGAAGCTGTAGAATTAGCCAAACGCTACAGTGGGAGTGAGGGACACCGTTTCATCAATGGCGTGTTGCGGCGCGTGACGGATCAAATCAAAACCCAATCTGTCTAAACTTTGAAGCAAAAAATCCAGTCAGATTGAGTTGCTGCAAGCTCAATTGAGTGTTCAGATTAGTTCTAAGTACAAACATTTTTCTTTACAGTTAGATCTATCGAGATCTATATATTTCCTTAGATAGCAGTTTTAGGTAAATTGCAATGGTTTTCAATTGGTTCCGTCGGCAATTTGACGATAACTCGGAAAAGTCTCAGGTTGATCAGACAGAAACAATGTCGGAGGAATCTGACGCGGAGTTGACTGAGCCAGAAGCAGCTGAACCTGCTACAGAAGAAGTAGCGGAGGATTACCTGAACTGGGCGAAGGCAGCCTACCAAAATATTCAAAAGCGGCAGCAGGTCGAGCCAGAGGAAGCACCGGAGGAAGTTGCTGTCGAGGAGCCTGTGGCGGTTGAAGCGCCTGTAGAAGAAGAAGTCGAAGCGCCTGTAGCAGAAGCACCAGAGGAACTCGCTACTGAAGCGCCTGTGGCTGAAGCACCAGAGGCCGCAGAGGAAGCAGGGGCAGCAGAGGAAGCCACGGCTGAAGATCCTATAGAAGAGCCAGAAGAGCCTATAGCGGAACCTAGGATCGCTTCAACCACTGCCGAAGTTACCACCGAAGTCGCTGAACCCGCACCCACTGAAGTACCTGCCCCAATTGAGCCTGAAAGCGTTGTAGCCATTGAGGAAGCGATCGCTGAGCCAGTTGCTGAGCCAGTCGGCGCCACAGTTTCAGAAGAACCAATAGTCGCCGCGATCGCCCCAGAAGTATCACCACAAACATCCCTAGAAGCACCTGTGGAAGATCCAGGCTCCACCGCTGAGGTGGCTCCACTACCTTTCTGGGCACAGGCAGAAGCAGATCGGCAAGCGAGGCTAGAAAGGCTTAAGGCCACTGCCATTGAAGAACCCAAACCGGAAGTGGCTCAGCCGACTGCCACAGTTCAAGAAACGTTGCCTGAAATCGTCTTTGATGAAGGTTTCTTGTGGTCAGCAGAGGTGCTCGCCGCCCAAGGTCGCCGTCCAGACCAAATCTCGATTGAAGAAATCACCTGGCTGAAGCGATTACGCCAAGGCTTAGACAAAACTCGTCGAAGCTTGGTCAACCAACTCAAGGCGATCGTGGGGCAAGGGCCACTTAATCAAGACGCCGTCGAAGAAATTGAGGCGCTATTACTGCAAGCCGATGTGGGCGTAGCAGCCACAGACCGCATTATTGAATCCCTCCAGAAGAAACTGCGGGAGGAAGCGTTACCTCCCGACCAAGCGATCGCTTACCTAAAGTCGATCCTCCGTGACATGCTGGATCGACCGTTGGGCAAGTCCTACAACCCTACTTTTGCACCCGAAAAAGACACCTTAAATATTTGGTTGATTACAGGAGTGAATGGCGCTGGTAAGACGACCACCATTGGGAAGCTAGCCCACTTAGCCCAGAAATCGGAGTACAACTGTTTAATTGCTGCCGCCGACACTTTCCGGGCCGCCGCTGTCGAGCAAGTCAAGGTTTGGGGACAGCGTAGTGGGGTCGAAGTTATTTCCAACCCTGGACAAAATACAGACCCAGCCGCAGTCGTCTTTGATGCGATCGGTTCTGCCCAATCAAGAGGGACAGAGCTGCTGTTAGTCGATACGGCGGGACGCTTGCAAAACAAGAAAAACTTGATGGACGAATTGAGCAAAGTTCGACGCATTATCGACAAGAAAGCAGGTGATGCAAAAATTGAATCCTTGTTGGTCTTGGATGCTACGTTGGGCCAAAATGGACTGCGGCAAGCCGAAGTATTTCTAGAAGCCGCCCAACTCAGTGGCGTTGTTCTCACCAAGTTGGATGGCACCGCTAAAGGTGGGATTGCTCTGGCGGTAGTTCAACAGTTGGGTCTACCTATTCGTTTTATTGGGGCAGGTGAAGGGATTGAAGATCTCAGACCCTTCTCTAGCTATGAGTTTGTGGAAGCTCTCCTAGCAGGTTAAGTTACCGTAAGCTAAGTCCATTAAGGGTAGTTAATGGCAGTTGTTTTCTTGGCGCTGCTGAAGAAACGCTTGCTCAACTCATTGGCAGAGCCCCAGATTAACGCTAACAATCAAAAACTATAGCGTTCACAAATTGTTTGTTAACAGGGGGAGGCGTTGCCCCCACACAGGGGTTCCACCCCTGCACCCCGTTCAAAAAAGATTGTTATAGATCTGCTCGCTTGAGGCGATGGAGTTCACCCAGCAGATTGTCTACAAAGGATTGAGTCCGGTTCAGAACAATTCTGCTAGTATCAACAAATTCGTTAGAATTTATGCCAACATTGACACCGTTGGCGGAACTTACTGGTATTGAGTTGATTCTTGTACCAAGCGGTTGGTCTTAGGGTAACCATCACACCACTTTTCAGTGAGTTAGATGCTTTACTAATTCTCACTAGTTCGCTGAATTTTAAATCAGCAAAACTAGAGCGTAAATTCTACAAATAGTGATAAGCTGTCTCTCCAGTAATTTGCTCAAATTGCAGGTAGAGAATTTATTTTTCTTCACCTGTTAGTGATCTTCAATTTTCCGGTTTTCGATGACAACTTAACCTTGCTCTAATGACTGCTGTGCCTGTTCCTCGACAGCCCTCTCAACCCTCCGACTGCACCAGTGGCGGAACTTCTCCAGACATGACGCCAGTTTTCGCCCTGAAAGAACTGGTGGCGCGCCTGCATCGGGAACAGCACAAAATTCAGGACTTGTTAAGCTCTCTCAGCTTTGCCTTGCGGAGCTTCAATAACTTAAACCAGTTTCTAGAACTGATTCCGCTGATGGCCAGTCGGGTGACTGATGCGGATGGAGGTGCCTTAGTACTGTTTAAGCCAAATGGGCAAATGCGGCTAGAGCGCTTGCACTGTCAAGATAGTCGCCAATGTCACGATATTCGCAAGGCTTTAGAGACCGCGACACGCCAGTTAGCTGCTGCTGCTGCTACTCCGGGAGGCGCGATCGCCCCTGCTAAAATGACTGCGGCTCTCGACCATCAAGTCAGTCATTACTTGGGGTCAGATGTACAGTTGTTTGGCACCGCAATTTTGGTCAAGAATGCCGAGCGAGGCAGACTCTACGTTTTTAGTCGAGCGGTAGATTATACCTGGACAGAAACACGGCAAAAGTTGGTGCGCTTGGTGGCCGACCAAACGGCTGTAGCCATTGAAAACGACGAGCTGACGGTGGAACTGCGCAAAAAAGAAAGGCTCGATCGCGAATTAGAAATTGGAGCCGAAATTCAACTACAGCTTTTGCCGCGCCAGTGTCCCAAAATTCCAGGCGCAGAACTGGCTGCTCGTTGTCAAACAGCTAATCGGGTGGGAGGCGACTATTACGATTTCATCCCCGTTCATCGCCCCCGTCTCCGCTCGGTCAAAACAGGCAGCAATGAGGCGGGACGTTGGAGCGTCTCTATTGGCGATGTCATGGGCAAGGGCGTACCTGCTGGGCTGATCATGACCATGCTGCGGGGTATGTTGCGGGCAGAAGTACTAAATGGTCATTCTCCTGCTCGGATTCTGCAACACCTTAACCAAGTGATGTATGCAGATTTAGAAAATTCCAATCGGTTTGTGACTCTGTTTTACTCGGAGTACGAGCCGCAAACACAGATGCTGTCTTACAGCAATGCCGCGCACAACCCGCCGCTATTGTGGCAAGCTTCGACTGATGCGATTAAGCGGTTAGATACTTTGGGAATGCTGATCGGCTTAGATGCAGATACACACTACCAAGATGGTCAAGTGCAGTTGCATCCGGGTGACACGCTGATTTACTACACAGATGGCTTTACCGACGCAGCCAACCGCAGTGGCGATCGCTTCGAGGAAGACAATTTAACTCGTGCCTTTCACTGGGCTTGCCGTCATTGCGAAAGTCCTCAAGAGATTCTGGAGCATTTGTTTGCCCAAGTGCAGCAGTTTATTGGAGCAGGTAATCGCAACGGTGATGATATGACATTAATTGTCATGCGGATCAAATCGCCAGATTAATCCCCATTTCCACTTTACAACTGCCAAAAATCTGCGACTCTATAGGGTACGTGCTAATTGCAGTAGTTAAGCTGCTTAAAACGCGCCAAAAATCCGCGATCGCTGGCTACGAATTAGCCTTTAAATCTTGAACCTTTGAGTAGCCCTAACAATTGATGAGGAGATGGTAGCAATGGTGATCCATGTAATGCAGGACATGACAACTTGGTTGAATCACACCACACACTGGGGTGACTGGCTCCAGCAAGGCTTAGCTTGGCATGTCCCCCATGACTGGACAGTGTTAGCTCAACAATATAACCAAGACATCTTGGGAGATATGCAGAAGGGTTTTAATAACTTTGTCAAAACAGGCCAAGTATGGGCCTTGCTCATTGGTGTGATTCTGGGCTACATGATTCGCAGCATGACCGCTTATTAAACTCCAGCCTGAGTCGTGACTTACATTAAATTTGTCTCCTAAGTGGACCTTTGGCCTGGTAGCTCGGACTGCATTTTAGGAGACATCGCTCATGTCAAGATGAGTTTTTGACGCTGTCGATTGAATTCAGGAAGATAACCTTGGATACGGAACTGCCACCCCAACCTGCTGCTAGCTCACAAGCTTGGAGTCAGCGATTTGAAACCGCGTTGCACCCAGCGATCGCTCAATTCAATGCCAGCATCGGCTTTGATATGGAGTTATTGGAATATGACCTCACCGGATCGCAGGCTCATGCCCAAATGCTGGCTCATACAGGCATTATTACCCCAGATGAAGGTGAGCAACTCGTAAGAGGGCTGGATCAAATTCGGCAAGAGTACCGACAAGGTTTCTTTAATCCCGGCGTTGATGCCGAAGATGTGCATTTTGCAGTGGAGCATCGCCTCACGCAAATTTTGGGAGATTTGGGCAAGAAGCTGCACACCGCGCGATCGCGAAACGACCAAGTTGGAACTGACACCCGGCTATATCTCCGAGAGCAGATCGAGCAGATTCGCGCTCAGGTGCGGGAGTTTCAAACAGCTTTGTTTCACCTAGCAGAGCAGCATGTAGAAACCTTGATTCCTGGTTACACTCACTTGCAGCGGGCTCAACCGATTAGTTTGGCCCATCATCTGCTGGCGTACTTCGAGATGGCGCAACGGGATTGGGAGCGGCTTGGCGAAGTTTATCGTCGGGTGAATGTGTCGCCTTTAGGGTGCGGGGCGCTAGCAGGCACGACTTTCCCGATCGATCGCCACTACACGGCTGAATTACTGAACTTCGATGGCATCTATGCCAATAGCTTGGATGGAGTCAGCGATCGCGACTTTGCGATCGAATTTCTCTCAGCTGCCAGCTTGATCATGATGCACCTTAGCCGTTTGTCAGAAGAAGTGATCCTTTGGGCCTCCCAAGAGTTTAGCTTCGTCACCCTGAAAGATAGCTGTGCCACGGGTTCCAGCATTATGCCCCAGAAAAAGAACCCCGATGTACCAGAACTGGTGCGGGGCAAAACTGGGCGAGTGTTTGGGCATTTACAAGCCATGCTGGTGCTGATGAAAGGCTTACCCTTGGCCTACAACAAAGATTTGCAGGAAGACAAGGAAGCTTTGTTCGATGCAGTGAATACCGTCCGAGCTTGCCTGGAAGCCATGACCATTCTGATCCAAGAAGGGATAGAGTTTCGGACCTCTCGCCTAGCAGAAGCAGTGGCAGAAGATTTCTCTAACGCTACAGATGTAGCCGATTATCTGGCAGCTAAAGGCGTACCCTTCCGCGAAGCCTACAACTTAGTGGGAAAAGTGGTGCGGACTTGCTTAGCGGCCAACAAGTTGCTGAAGGACTTAAGTTTAGACGAGTGGCAAACCTTGCATCCTGCTTTTGAAGCGGATATTTATCAGGCGATCGCGCCCCGTCAAGTCGTAGCAGCCCGCAACAGCTATGGTGGCACTGGCTTCGAGCAAGTGAGAAAAGCCTTGCAAGTAGCACAACAACGGCTGCACCAAGATTAGACTTTTAGCTATTGGCGCTTGGCCCACAGCTTGCCACTCACTGCTAACCGAGTGCTCATCACGGTTCATCCTGTAAAGTTTCATCCCGTAGATCCTGTCTATGTCCCTCCAACTTGGCGATCTTGCGCCAGACTTTAGTTTGCTGGATACGCAAGGTAATCTAGTTCGCTTGTCAGACTTGCGAGGCCAGCGAGTCGTGTTGTACTTTTACCCACGAGACAACACCCCTGGCTGCGCCAAGGAAGCTTGTGGTTTTCGGGATGCCTACTCGGAATACCAAGCCCAAGATGTAATAGTTTTGGGCATTAGTACCGACGATGCCAAGTCCCACACCAAATTCACGACGAAGTATCAACTGCCGTTTCCCCTCCTATGTGACGAAGATGCAGCAGTAGCCCAAGCCTATGGCAGTTATGGGCTGAAAAAGTTTATGGGTAAGGAATTCATGGGTGTTTATCGGCAGACGTTTGTGATCGGCTCAGATGGTACGATTGAGAAAATTTACCGCAAGGTAAAACCAGAAGCTCATGCAACGGAAATTCTGGCTGATTTGCCTGGTTAGAAACTGTAAGAACGGGTGCATAGTTCAATTGCATTGACTTTTGGCTTCCATCGTTCCATTCGTATGACAGCCTTACTTTATGCGTCGATCCTGGCATCTGATTCAAACCGTCCTGGGATTGATCTTCCGGCACCCTATTATTGGCACTAGTATCATCCCACTCTTGCCCGATGGTCGAATTGTCCTGATTCGGCGGCAGGACAATGGAAAATGGGGATTACCCGGTGGCATGGTGGACTGGGGAGAAGATATTCCCAAGACAGTACAACGAGAGCTAGCAGAAGAAACGGGCCTAGAACTAGTCAAAATTCGACGGTTAGTGGGAGTTTATTCAGCACCCGATCGCGATCCCAGAATTCATTCAGTCTGCGTCGTAGTAGAAGCTGAAGTGCAAGGAACAATGCAGGCACAAGACACCCTAGAAGTGATAGAAGTGCAAGCTTTTGCCCCCGACGCTCTACCTTTAGGCGCGTTATCCCACGATCACGATCGCCAACTAAAAGACTATTTGAAGGGCCTGACGACATTGGCGTAAAGGAAGGATGAAATAGGAAGGATGAGGGATGAAGGATGAATTTGAAGGGATTGACCACACTGGCGTAATTTTAGAAGGATGAAAGTTAGACCATTTCATCCCTCATCCTTCTCTCTTTCCCATTTCATCCCTCATCCTTCATCCTTCCGCTTTTCCATCTCATCCTTCCTCCTTGATTTAAGATGTCTCTACCGCTGCGTAATTCTCGATTGAAGCTGTCTCAAGGGCAAATTTTCTGGCGTGAAATCGGTCAGGGAGATGCACTGGTGTTTCTGCATGGTTCTTGGAGTGACAGCAGCCAATGGGTGCCAGTGATTGAACAGTTAGGAACGGAGTACCACTGTTTTGCACCTGATCTGCTGGGGGTTGGGGAGTCGGAACGCCCTAATGTACACTACTCGATTGAGTTGCAAGTAGAGACGCTGGCGGAATATTTAGAGAGCTTGCGATTGCGGCAGGTGTATTTGATTGGTCATTCTCTGGGAGCCTGGGTGGCAGCGAGCTATGCCCTGAAGTATTTAGATCAGGTACGTGGCTTGGTGTTATTGGCTCCGGAAGGGATTCAGGTGCAAAAAGTGGGGCGGCGTTGGTGGGGGGCCAAGTGGTTGATAGCTCGACCGCCGCTATTATTTTGGTTACTGCGATCGCTACAGCCCTTTGCACCTCTATTAGGTCTTCAAAAGCGGGTAGGGCGCACTTTGCAATGGCGAAAACAGTTGCTGCAATCTCCTGTGGCCTGTCGCTTGCTATTTCAACGCCGACGGGCTGAGATCCAAGCAGAGCAATTGCAGGGAAGGCTTGATTGGCTCAAGGTTCCGGTCATAGTATTGCAAAGCGAACAAGATGCCTTTGCAGCTAAGCTGCTGAGCCAAACTTACGCTGAACTTACACCAACCGCAAATTGGCGGATTGTGCCGCAAGGTGGCGTAGAACTACCGCTCACAGCCCCAACAGCTGTTGCCCAAGAAATTCGGGAGTTCATCTCATCCACTTCTAGCTGAATCTGGCTCCGTTCGACAAGTTCGCATACCCCAAAAAATGAGGTTGGGATCAGTGTGGATGTGAGCGGCTAGTCCAGGATGCTGGCTTTGCAAATGTTGGTAGAGTAGGGTGCGATCGCCCCCCGTGATCACCACAGCGCTACCAGGAAACTCTTGCCACCAAGCCTCGATAAAGTCTACAACTCCCGCCAAAACCGTATAGACAACCCCACTAGCGATCGCTTCTTGCGTGTCATTGGCCCACCGTTTGGGTAAGGTTTCGGGTAAAGCGATCGCAGGTAAGGCAGCAGTTTTGTCAGCTAAAGCTCGTACTTGCAAACTCAGCCCTGGCAGAATCGCCCCACCCACCAGTTGTCGCTCAGCATTGCCGCCTGTGAAGGTCAGCGCTGTACCTGCATCAATCACCAAGGCAGGCCAACCATACACTTCTCCCGCTCCCCACAATGCCAAGGCGCGATCGATACCAAGGGTAGGGTAGCTGTGTTGGAGAGGAATTTGTTCGAGCGTGAGAATTTGTAGCTGAGGATAGTCCCGCCAAATAGCAGTTTGGGCTGGAACAACAGACGCTAAAACGATGGGTAGTTCGTAGAAGGGATTTGAAGTGTAGTTAAACTCCTTGCACTGCCCCTTTTTCTGGTATGCCCGTAAGGGCTTTAATCCCCCAATACTGGGGGACTTTGAGCAGGTTCCCCCCAGTATTGGGGGGCTAGGGGGGCCAGAATTCGTCAAATGCTCACTATCCCAAGCCGATCGCAACTGCTCTCCCACAAACCAAGCCCAATGCAGCCGAGAATTGCCAATCATCAAAGCGAACCAGCTTTTATCCACAGGTGGTTAAGTATAAATACATATAGAATTGCTTAACTTACCTATTAGGTCTTTCAACCCAGGTTTTTAAATCAACGTGTGACAATAGGGAAAGGCGATCGCCTCAGCCAGGTTTGACGAGGAGATTTTACATGGTAGTGCTGACTGACCGGGCTCAACGTAGACTGACAATACAAACGAGCGAAATTGCTGCGGAAACCACCACGATTCGCTCACTCGATTGGGACCGCGATCGCTTTGACATCGAGTTTGGTCTGAAGAATGGCACGACCTACAACTCCTTTGTTATTAAAGGCGAAAAGATTGCGCTGGTCGATACGTCTCATGAGAAGTTTCGCCAACTGTACTTGGAGACGCTGACTCAAGTCGTAGACCCAGCCAAGATCGATTATTTGGTAATTAGCCATACGGAACCAGACCACAGCGGTTTAGTTCGCGATGTCTTGGCCTTGGCTCCCCAAGCGACGGTGGTGGGCTCCAAGGTAGCGATTCAGTTTCTCGAAGATTTGGTGCATCAACCGTTTAAGCGGCAGATTGTCAAAAATGGCGATCGCTTGGACTTGGGCAATGGTCACGAACTGGAGTTTGTGATCGCCCCCAATCTGCACTGGCCCGACACCATCTTTAGTTACGACACCAAGACGCAGATTCTCTTTACCTGCGATGCGTTCGGGATGCACTTCTGCGACGATCGCACCTTTGATGAAGACCTGAGTGAGATTGAAGCGGATTTCCGTTTTTATTACGAATGCTTGATGGCTCCCAATGCTCGCTCGGTGCTGTCTGCCCTGAAGCGCATGGGTGAACTACCAGAAGTGAAGCAGATTGCCACTGGACACGGGCCGTTGCTTTACTACAACGTGGCGGAGTGGGTCAATCGCTATCGTAACTGGAGCCAAGCCAAAGCCAAGTCTGAGAAAACTGTAGCGGTGTTCTACGTGTCTGACTACGGCCACAGCGATCGCCTCTCGCAAGCGATCGCTCGCGGTATTATCAAAACGGGTGTCGCCGTTGAGATGATGGATCTGAAATCGGCAGATCCCCAAGAAGTCCAAGAACTAGTGGGTCGGTCCGCAGGTTTAGCGATCGCCACACCCCCTGTATCAGGTTCAACCGCAGCCACGACGCAAGCAGCCCTTGGCACTGTGTTAGCAGCCGCAAAAGACAAGCAAGCCATTGGGATTTTTGAATCTTATGGGGGCGAGGATGAACCCGTTGACCCCTTAGTGACGCGGTTTAGAGAGTCGGGTCTGACCGTGGCCTTCCCACCTGTGCGGATTAAAGACACGCCCAACGAAGCGACCTATCAGCTCTGTGAAGAAGCGGGGACTGACTTAGGCCAGTGGTTGAGCCGCGATCGCGCCATTCAGCAGATGAAATCGCTCAATAGCGACCTTGACAAAGCCTTGGGGCGGATTACTGGTGGCCTCTACATCATCACCGCGAAAAAAGGTAATGTCAGCGGGGCGATGTTAGCCTCCTGGGTAGCCCAAGCCAGCTTTACTCCTTTGGGCTTCACGATCGCAGTTGCCAAAGACCGCGCGATCGAATCTCTGATGCAAGTGGGCGATCGCTTTGTCCTCAACGTGTTAGAAGAAGGCAATCACCTAGGCCTGATGAAGCACTTCCTGAAGCGATTTCCCCCTGGGGCCGATCGCTTTGCTGGCGTGAAAACACAACCCGCCCAGAATGGCTCCCCGATTCTCACCGAAGCCTTGGCTTATCTAGAGTGTGAAGTCAACAGCCGCATGGAGTGCAACGATCACTGGATCGTCTACAGCACGGTGCAAGAGGGACGAGTTTCTAACCCCGATGCCCTCACCGCTGTACACCATCGCAAAGTTGGCAACCATTACTAGACCTAACCCCCAGCCCCTTCCCTGCCAGGGAAGGGGAGCAAGAGTTAAAGCCCCTTGTTATTGCTTAGTAGGGGACTCAAAGCCCCTTTCCTGTAGGAGAGGGGTTGGGGAGAGGTCGGTCCGGATGACCCGAAAGGTGGTTTTGCCAGGTTGACAAAAACATTAAAGTGAGGCAGGGACAGTGATGCTACGATAAGAGCACTCGGACAGGTGGACTATGAACGTCGATGAAATGCGGGTTTTGAGCGCGCTAGAACGGAGACCGCTCACCGTAGAAAACTTAGCTCATGCCTTGGGGTGCCCGATCAGCGAAATGCACGAAGTTGTGCAGCAGCTCTGGCAAAAGGGCTACATTGACACCAGCCGAGCGACCGCTGAAAACCATCACGGTCATGGTCAGTGGCTCATGAGTCAGTTGCTGCCTTGGGGACACCCGCAGGCTCCAGTGGCAATTCACTCCAACTCTAAAACCTACTTCATCCTGACCTCGAAAGGACATTTACATTTACACCCTATTTTGTCTTTGAATCAGGAAACGTGAGTGAATTGATCAATTGGTTGCCCTGGCTTTTAGTCTTAGCAATTCCAGGGGTGATCAATATTGCAGTGGCCTTTAAACAGCTAGCAGACGACTGTAAATTCCTCCCTTTTTTTGAGCCTTTCAAAACTGGGGGAGTTTGGGTGTGGGCAGCCGCTCAGTTTTTATTTCCCTGCTTCCTGTTTTGGATGACCACTTCGATGACCACGCGGCCCACAATCGACTGGGCCTTGGTGAGCCAAGCGTTAGGATTTGGGGTGGGGTTTGTCACGTTGATGAATGCTCGGACTGACACGGGCTTTTTTACGTTAGACATTAAAATCATCTACGTTCGGTTGATTCGCGTTGCTTATGCCTTGATTGCCTCCAAAGAAACAGGCCGTACTGCCGCTTTCTGGACAGACGTGGAGCGAGTACTCAATCTTTGCCCGGACCTTACGGATGGGATTGATTTCTTAGAAAATTACTTTAGAAACGATGTCTCGCTGACGGCAGAACAAAAGGCCAATCGCCAAGAAAAGTTAAATGCGGTTCTAAAGAACGATTTCCGCGCTCAGCAAGCCGAAGCGATTCTATCGCTGATGGATGTCAGACGCGCAGATTTGCCAAATATGCTCCGGCGCTTTGGCTGTAGTCCCAATTTTCTCAAGCAATATTTTCCTAAGGCGAGAATCTATGGTGGAAACTAAACCCAGAGACGTGCAAATTTTACCGATCGCCCTTGATACAACCGTATTGCGATCGCGCAGTTGGACTCGTCTCCGCTTTGAGATTGAGTACGCACGGCAACGAGGCACCACAGCCAACTCTTTCTTGATTCGCGGTGACCAAACCGCCCTGATTGATCCGCCAGGTGAGTCATTTGCAGAAACCTATCTCACCGAGTTAAAGAAACGCCTGAATCTGAAGCAACTGGATTATGTGATTCTGGGGCACGTCAACCCCAACCGAGCCATCACGCTACAAACCTTGCTCGACATTGCACCCCAGATCACCTTTGTTTGTTCCAATCCAGGGGCGATCGCCCTCCGCAATGCCCTCGGCAATCAAGAACTCAACATTCTGGTCGTGCGGGGTGAAGAAACCCTAGATCTGGGTCAAGGACACCATCTACAATTCATCCCCACCCCCAGTCCTCGCTGGCCCGATAGTCTCTGCACCTACGACCCCAAAACTCAGATTCTCTACACCGATAAATTATTTGGCGCTCACATCTGCGGCGACCAAGTATTTGATGAAGGCTGGACAGTTTTCAGTGACGATCGCCGCTATTATTACGACTGTTTGATGGCTCCCCACGCTCGTCAAGTGGAAACGGCCCTGGATAAGCTAGCCGACTTGAGCGTCAAGTTCTATGCGCCAGGACATGGGCCTTTGGTGCGCTATGGCCTCACAGAGCTGACCCACGCTTACCAGCATTGGAGCCAACAGCAAAAATCCCAAGAACTTTCGGTAGCGCTGTTGTACGCTTCGGCTTATGGCAACACCGCGACTCTGGCCCAGGCGATCGCGCGAGGCATTACCAAAGCAGGCGTTGGTGTGGAATCGATCAACTGCGAAATTGCTGAACCCGGTGAAATTCAAGCGGCGGTGGAGAAGTGCGCCGGATTCATCATGGGGTCTCCTACCTTGGGTGGCCATGCCCCCACCCCGATCCAAACCGCGTTAGGAATTGTCCTCTCCACAGCAGCTAAAAACAAGTTAGCGGGAGTGTTTGGCTCCTTCGGTTGGAGTGGCGAAGCGATCGACCTGATCGAAGGTAAGTTTAAGGACGCAGGGTACAGCTTAGGCTTCGAGACGATTCGGGTCAAGTTCAAGCCCACGGAAGTGACGATCAAAATGTGCGAAGAGGCAGGCACCGACTTTGCCCAAGCCTTGAAAAAAGCCAAGAAAGTGCGGGAACCGAGACAACCTGCCACCTCGCTAGAGCAAGCCGTGGGCCGTCTTGTCGGTTCGCTTTGCATTGTCACCTCAAAGCAAGAAGAGGTTGCGAGTGCAATGCTGGCCTCCTGGGTGTCTCAAGCTACCTTTAGCCCCCCTGGTTTGACCGTAGCTGTGGCGAAAGAGCGGGCGATCGAGTCCTTGATGTATCCCGGTAGCCAATTTGTCTTGAATATTTTGGCAGAAGGCAACAACCTCGGCCTCATGAAGCACTTCCTGAAGCCGTTCGGCCCTGCGGAAGATCGCTTTCAAGGCGTAGAAACAGAACTCACCAGTGATGGCGCTCCGATCCTCAAAGATGCTCTGGCCTATCTAGAATGTCGTGTGGAAAACCGGATGGAGTGTGGCGATCACTGGTTGCTGTATGCGATCGCGGATAGCGGCAAAGTCCTGGAATCTAACGCCCTTACCGCCGTCCACCACCGCAAAACTGGCACCCATTATTAAGAATCTAATGCCACAATACGCAAGTTGCTTGATAACGGTCCTTCAATGGTTTCTTTAGTTGCTCTAGCCTGCCATAGTGATTAGCATGAGCAGTAGTTGCCTTAGCATATAAGCACTCGTCCCCACGGTATTTGGTAATGCTCAAAGGACCAACTGGAGTGTCAAGCTGCTCCGAGCTTTCAACAGTTTTTTCTTGGGGTGTTGAAGTGATAGGAGTTGTGCTTGGATTTTCGGAATCTGACTGGGCAACGTGAATTTTTAGCCAGCTTTGCATACTTTGCCACCATGCAAGCTGTGGCTCTCGGCTGTCTATGTATGCTACTGCAATGGTGACTGCTGACAAGGCAAGAAAAGCAGCATATTTTATTGAGCGAGAGGATTTTGACTGCACAACTACGATTGCTTAGGTTGGTTATTGGGTAGTTTGCCCAAGAATTAGTAGTTAATCAAGAATCAGTTCTCTTTGGGTGTCCATCAATTTCAAGTAAACGTAGGGTATGGGACTCACGCACCTTACAGCAAAAAACGTTGAATTTAAGCGATCGCTAGCCTGACTTCCACAAAAGAAATGAAAACTAGCGATCGCTAGCTACACACCACGGTGATAGCGCTTCTATAGTGCCTTGCTCGATCATTTGCTGAGCCTGTTCCAGAGAGCAACCATAGTGAGCGATCAACAGTTGCTGGGCTTGCTCACGGGCAGTTTCTGGGGAGTTGCCAAAAGACACAACTTCTTCATCCGGGTGGGCTGTCAGCGCCTCGACGAGTACCGTGCAACTGTAAAGCGGTTCTTCGTTGGGCCTAACTTCTTGAACCATCTGTTTCTCCGTCAGAGTTAGGTGGAACCTACCCAACCTAAAGGAGGTGAGCCTAAGCCCACCCTATCTCATGAATCTGGAGTCCTGCATTACATCCGGGTTTCCAAATACTGACCGATCATCTGCTGTTCACCTGCCCGGGAAATAATGGTTTGGCGGGTGCGGTAATGATCACCCACTAGTTTTAGTTCTTCCTCAAACATGGAACCCTCGTACTCAGTCTTAAGGCAAAGAGTTTGGGGAGTTGAAAAGTGATACTCAGCTTTGACAGGCTTGACTGTCGCGAAACCGCGATCGCGATACAAGATATTGCCTGCGGCTCCAAACAAGGTTGAGCCTTTAGATTTCTTGCGGCCCGAAACAGACTCTCGGCTTTCCCAAGTGACGTGGGCACCGCAAGTGAGAGTGACGGCATCGCTCAATTCGTGCAACGCTGCCAAGCGTGCCAGTTCGTCACAACCTGCTTCTAAAAACCGAATGGTGATAAAGCTCACCATTTCTTGCGTGTCTCCTGCGGGGAGCGTGTAATAGCGCCGTTCCGATCGCCACTGACCTTCCGATTTGCGGAAAAACTCAGCGATCAAAGATTCCTCAGTCGTTTTTGCAAACTGTAGAAGTGGTGCCACTGAAATCAGTCCCCTTACGAAATATGGCAAAGTTTGTTTATGTTTCTTAATAATACTTATCGTACTCAATCTAGGCGAGCAGGTTTGTAACTTATGCTCCTATGGTGAAAGATTTTTCAGCGATTGCCATCCGCTTCCAGGCTTAGCCCGTCTAGGTTACAAGCTGTACAACTTTGTTCTTCTCTTCATCAACTTTCGGTAGAGTCAAAGTGAGGACACCATTCTTGAATTCCGCTGCTACTTCGTCGTTCTTAATGCAGTTAGGTAGCGGGATTACGCGCTGGAATTGGCCATAGCGAAATTCCGAGCGAATCATACCTTTTTCTTCAGTTTTGGTTTCAGATTTTCGTTCGCCTCGGATGGAAACAGCCTCAGCAGAAGCCCGTACATCTAGATCTTGAGCTTCGAGTCCAGAAACTTCAACTTTGAGCTGAATGGTATCTCCTGTTTCGTGAATTTCTGCGGCTGGGATAAAAGGTACTCCGGTATTCGTTAAACCGCCTTCGTCTACATTAGCTAAGCGATCGAAAAGCCGATTCATTTCTCGTTGTAGGCCGTTAACTTCTCGGAAGGGTTCCCAACGTACGAGTGCCATAGTAGTTACCTCCAATACTTGATTTAAGGGGAGCTTGATGGTGACTAGCTTCTCAACAAAACCTTGACATACTCGGCTCTGCAAAGGTTTTAGCTAGTTCGTTCAACTCTCTATAAGTATTAAGATAGCCATGTGAAAAATTGAGGTGGTTCGGTTGTTTTCTAAAGAGCGATCGCAATTACCGTACTTTCAATCGCATGAAATATTTCTACTAAGAATTCCATTTTTTTCAAGATAGGTAGCTGTTATAGAGAATGCACAACTGCCGCAAAATTTAGCCCGTAAATCACAAACTTACAACTTATGTAAGGTTATGTGAAACTTTGACGGATTGATTGCTCACTTGATAGAAAATGACGGTATCTGGTCTGACAACATGACCCCCATTTTTTAAGCTATATGCGAATTGGCAATCGACCGCCCCAATCGGAAGCAGAAACACGAACTCGGATTCTGCAAGCTGCCCAGAGATTGTTCTCGCGACAAGGTTACGACGGGACGACCACGCGAGATTTAGCTCAAGCAGCAGCGGTCGCAGAGGGAACATTATTTCGGCATTTCCCCAATAAAAAGGCAATTTTGATTGAAGTTGCCACGCAAGGATGGATAGAGATCCTGACGGATTTGCTGACCGAGCTGAGCGAAATGGGCAGCTATAAAGCAGTAGCTCAGGTGATGCGGCGACGGATGCTGAACCTCCACCAAAACATGGACATGCTGCGCGTTTGCTTTATGGAAGCGCAGTTTCATCCCGATTTGCGCGATCGCATCCAACTAGAAGTGGTCGATAAGATGACGGATGTGGCCGAAGCCTTTTTTCAAACTGCGATGGATCGTGGCGTTTACCGCCCCATGAACCCCAGAATCGTAGCGCGCATTTTCTTGGGCATGTTTACGATCGCAGGTTTTAGCCAAGATACGGTGATGGGTGAGAAGGCTTCACCAAAAGCCATGCAAGAAATGGCCGAAGGTTTAGCCGATATTTTCCTCAATGGGGTTTTGGTCAAAGAATAGAGCTGCTACGGTCTAGTTATGCAAATTCCTAGCAATCCTGAAGCGCTGGCCACTGCTTTGCGCGATCGCCGTCAGCGTTTAGCGGCTTTATTTGATGGCCCCGTGGTGCTGTGGTCAGGCGGGCGCAGTTCCCGCAACTTTCCCGCTAACGTGTATCCGTTTCGGGCCAGCAGCCACTTTCTCTACTTTGCGGGCTTACCGCTAGAAAATGCAGCAGTCCGGCTAGAAGCGGGCAAGCTGGAATTATTTATAGATGAAGGCACGCCTGCTAGCGCCCTCTGGCATGGGCCCACCCCCACTCGTGATGAAATTGCTACGGCGATCGGTGCGGATGCTGCCTTTCCTCTAGCTGATTTAGGCATGCGAGCAGCTGGCGCGGCCACAATTCCAGTCCAAGACACCGCAACTCAGCAGCAACAGGCACAGATTTTAGGGCGATCGCTCCCTCCTGCCCATCAACTAACAGGCATTGATTTAGCGCTAGCTGAGGCGATCGTAACTCTGCGGCTAACTCATGATGCTGCGGCGATCGCAGAGTTGAAACAAGCAGCAGTCGCCACCGTGAATGCCCATCGTGTCGGAATGGCAGTAACTCCTGGAGCCAAAACCGAAGCGGCAGTGCGAGCCTCTATGGAAAGCGTGTTTGTAGCGCAGAATATGACCTCTGCCTACAACAGCATCGTCACGGTGCAGGGGGAGGTGCTGCACAATGAGCAGTATCACCACGCCCTCAAGTCTGGAGATTTGCTTTTGGCTGATGTGGGGGCAGAAACGGCCAGCGGTTGGGCCGCAGATGTCACCCGGACGTGGCCTGTTTCCGGTAAGTTTTCACCTACGCAACGGGTGCTGTATGAGGTGGTGCTAGCTGCCCACGATATCTGCATTGCCAAAGTTGAGCCAGGGGTGGAGTATCGTGACCTTCACCTCAGCGCTGCCTTGCTTATTGCCGCAGGTTTGTTAGATTTAGGCATTCTGCGCGGCAAGCCAGAAGACCTCGTCGCAATGGATGCTCACGCGCTGTTCTTTCCGCATGGCGTGGGTCACATCTTGGGTATGGATGTGCATGATATGGAGGATTTGGGCGACTTGGCAGGGTATGAGGCAGGGAGAAAACGCAGCGATCGCTTTGGTCTCTGTTACTTAAGGCTCGATCGCCCGTTACGTCCAGGAATGTTGGTGACGATTGAACCCGGTTTCTATCAAGTGCCCGCAATTTTGAATGACCCAGAACGGCGATCGCGCTACAAGGACGTGGTGAATTGGGATCGCCTGGCCCAGTTTGCCGATGTGCGTGGCATCCGAATTGAAGATGATGTGCTGGTGACAGAATCGAGTTCTGAGGTGCTGACGGCAGCGCTTCCTACAAAAGCAGATGCGATCGAACAATTGGTGAGCGGGGAATAAAACAGGGCGATCGCAACTCATGTCACCTGCGCTTTGAGCCAATCGCGAAATTCAGCCACGAGATCTAAATAGTCTGTAGTTGCAGATTGCTCTAGAAAGCGGGCGATTTCCGTGATTGGAATGTTAGGAAAAGTGAGGCTCTGTTCAGAGAGTTGATATTCCTGATTTTGGAGTTGATAAACCTGGAAGACTTTGCCATCGTAGCGCCAGATTTCGGGTACGCCTAGGGCTGCATAGAAAGCCATGCGATCGCGAGAGCGACTGGTAATGTCAATTTCAATCACTAAATCCGGCGGTGGATCTTGAGTCGGGTCTAACCGCTTTTTGCCTTTGACAGCAGCTTGATTGCGGATATAAAAACACTCGTCGGGTTCTAGACCTCGGCCTAAATCTTCACGAGCAAATGTGGTGGAACCCAAGGGATGAATTTTGATTTTGAGTTCCTCGGCTATGGTTTCCACAAAGCGACCCATGAGTGTTTTGTAGAACTCATGTTCAGGCGATGGAACCATAATTTCGAGATTGCCTTGGTTATAGGTAAGGCGCAAACGGCGATCGCTCAGCTCATTCAGCAAGGCTTGATACGTCTGCCAACTAATGCCAGAGAGCTGAACTTTTTGTTCAAGTTGCGGAAGGGTGGGGCTAACCATACAACCATTCTCTCTTGGAAAAGGAGCGATCGCACAGCTCACTCAGTGAGGCTTGATGATTGAATTTCTATAATCAAAACAATCTTCCTACCTTTAAATTGCTATGGCACAAATTACCATTAATATCCCTAGATGACCTTGCCCAACGTCTTCAGCAGTTTCAAGCCCAACTACCGCAATTGTTAGAGCTTGGATTACAAGAATTTGAATCTCAACACCATCAATCCAACTTTTTAGATGAGCAAGACATCATTACCCTGCTTGCGAGCCAACCCAGCTCAGAACAGATTTTAGCAATTCGCCCCTCCCCAGAGTTTCAAATGCGAGTAAGTGATCTATTGGCACAAAGCAAAGCTGGGACACTGGCTGCCAAAGGAGAAGCTGAACTAGAGCGATACCTGACTCTGGAGCATTTGGTACGTCTGGCTAAAACCCATGCCATGACGCAGCGTAAGCCACAAGCATGAGTACTTATGTCTCAGCAGCTTTACGCCGACAGGTCATTGAACGGGCGGGCGATCGCGGATGGGGTTTCCGCACTGGTTGTCTATGTCAGGCATTCGTTACAGTGAGGGGTAATAGATATGCCGAAGAAAAAAGATAACCTATGAGTGCAAGTGCCACCCTCACCCAAAACCCCTTGCTGATTGGCCAAGGACTGCCCCCCTTTGATGCCATCAAGCCAGAGCATGTGGTTCCAGGAATTACCCAACTGCTGCAAGAGCTAGAGCAAGAACTGGCAACCTTAGAAGCAAATGTGCAGCCAACTTGGAGCAGCTTAGTCGAACCCCTCGACCGTCTGAGCGATCGCATTGGTTGGAGTTGGGGAATTGTGGGGCACTTAATGGGGGTAAAAAACAGCCCAGAAATGCGGGAAGCTCATGAACAAATGCAGCCCCATGTGGTGCAGTTTTGGACCAAACTTGGTCAAAGCAAACCTGTGTATGAAGGCTTCAAAGCGCTGCGAAGTAGCGAAGCCTGGAACAGTTTGGAGCCTGCCCAGAAACGGATTGTTGAGGCGGCCATTCGGGAAGCTGAGTTGTCGGGTGTGGGGTTAGAAGGCGAAGCCAAAGAGCGCTTCAATGCCATCCAGATGGAAATGGCTGAGCTGTCTACTCAGTTTTCTAATCATGTGTTGGATGCTACCAAAGCTTTCAGCATGACCTTGACCACTCCAGAAGAAGTCAATGGGTTGCCACCTAGCTTGTTGAGCCTTGCCGCTCAAGCTGCCCGTGCCGCTGGAGAAGAAAACGCCACCGCTGAGAATGGCCCCTGGCGGATCACCCTCGACTTTCCCAGCTACGGCCCCTTCATGCAGTACAGCACTCGCTCCGATTTGCGAGAAAAACTCTATAAAGCCTTTGTCAGTCGTGCTTCCAGTGGTGATCTAGATAACCGCCCGCTAATCGATCGCATTCTGACTTTGCGGAAAGAACAAGCTCAACTGCTTGGCTTTGATAACTATGCCGAACTCAGCTTAGCGAGCAAAATGGCTCCCAACGTGGCAGCGGTAGAGCAGTTGATGGAAGAACTCCGCCGCGTCAGTTACGATGCAGCGGTCAAAGATTTGGCTGACCTGAAAGCTTATGCTGCCTCAAAAGGGGAATCTGGCGAGCTGAAGCATTGGGATGTTAGCTACTGGGCTGAGCGTCAGCGGGAAGAAAAATTTGCCTTCAACGATGAAGAACTACGCCCCTACTTCCCCTTACCCCAAGCCTTAGATGGTTTATTCGGGTTAGCCAAGCGGCTGTTTGGAGTCACCATCACCGCTACCGATGGTCAAGCTCCGGTGTGGCACGAAGATGTGCGCTACTTCCAAATCTCCGATGAAACTGGGGACGCGATCGCCTACTTCTATCTCGATCCCTACAGCCGCCCTGCTGAGAAGCGTGGGGGAGCCTGGATGGATGATTGCGTCAATCGCGCCAAACTCACCGTAGAAGGGAAAGCAAGCACTCGTCTGCCCGTAGCTTACCTGGTGTGCAACCAAACCCCACCGATCGATGGCAAGCCCAGCCTCATGAACTTCCGGGAAGTTGAAACGCTGTTCCACGAGTTCGGTCATGGTCTTCAGCACATGCTGACCAAAGTTGACTATTCTGGAGCCGCTGGGATTCGCAACATTGAGTGGGATGCTGTGGAGCTGCCCAGCCAGTTTATGGAGAACTGGTGCTACGATCGCGCCACTCTCTTCAGCATGGCGAAGCACTACGAAACCGGGGAAACCCTACCAGAGCACTACTACGACAAACTCGTGGCAGCCCGTAATTACATGAGTGGGAGCGGCATGTTACGGCAACTACACTTCAGCTTGCTCGACCTTGTCCTCCACGCTCACTATCAACCGGGTGGCAGTGAAACGGTGCAGGATGTGCGGCAACGTCTCGCTGAAACTACAACCGTAATGCCCCCACTCCCCGAAGATGACTTCCTCTGCGCCTTCGGTCACATCTTTGCGGGGGGATATGCGGCTGGATACTACAGTTACAAGTGGGCGGAAGTTCTGAGTGCCGATGCCTTTGCTGCCTTTGAAGAAGCAGGACTAGAGAACCCAGAGGCGATCGCGGATACAGGCAAGCGCTTTCGGGAGACGGTTCTGGCCCTTGGCGGCAGTCGGCACCCCATGGAAATATTCAAAGACTTCCGAGGTCGCGAGCCCAGCACCGAACCACTCCTACGGCATAGTGGTCTGATGGCAGCCTAGCTAGCAGTTGCGCTCTAATTGAATCCTGTTAAATTCTGGTAAAAAGGGGAGCATAGGTCTAACGCTTGCTCCTCTTTTTAGTGTTTGTCCAGACCAGTGTCCTTTTGGATGTTTGCACGCCAAGCTGATTGGTCAGAGGGCGATCGCAGGGTTGTATGCCAAGGTTTTATATTTCGCTGTTTTGTTCGCTACTGCTCTGGGATCAAAATCAATCTAAAGTTTTAGCAATTAAGCACAAAAAAATGCTTAATTCAACAAAGGCGTCTTTGAGATTTTGGATAGAATAGCGATCAGAGATTGAATTCAGCTTCAACCCTAAGAGATAAGTAGCTTTATTGACTGCTGAGAACTAACTCTAGCCTCAAGAATGATTAATGCCAGCAAAAGTTTGGCCTATCCTGAAATCAGCTTGACCTAACCCCATGCATAGAGTTTCCCTTACACTCATCCCCGCTATCTCGCTTGTAGCAAGGCTTTCTAGCCAGAATAATCTAGCTATGATTATCCGTGAATTGAATTAATTCATGACTAAAGTTGAAGCAAAACTCTTAATTCAAATTGATCCCAGGCTTCATGCCAAAGTTTGAATGAGTTCCGAATAAATTCGGTGGTAAGAAACCAGCTTTTAATTTCTGCGATTGATTGTCCAAAAGTTTTTATTGAGCTATTCAAATCATGTTTGGATTCTTAGTTTTTCTCATTCTGGCCTTGGTGCTCTTCCTGTTTGTTAGCCGCAAGCCAACTCAAAAAGACTTTGCCTGGTGGGTAGAGGTTGTCACGGCTCAACCCAAGTGTACTTATTACTTTGGCCCTTTCAGCAGTGCTGGAGAAGCCAAGCAATCTGAGTCAGGCTACGTTGAAGATCTAGAGAAGGAAGGCAGCAAAGGCATTGCTGTCCAGGTCAAATGGTGCCAGCCCAAAGAACTCACCATTGCTGAGGAAGAGCAGCTGACTTACAGCTAAACCCTCGGTGAAACGGTGGGTTTTTGAGATGGGTTTTACAGAAATCGCCGTAAAGCCCACATGCTTTAGCGGTGGGATATAAGGCGGTGTTCGCGGAGCGTGTGCGTCGCACAAACCGGAGGCGAACACCTATCTTGAGCGCTGAGAATCAATGTATCGACGAATAGTATCCCCCGAAACACGACCCGCCGTAGAAACAAAATAACTACGAGTCCAAAGGCTAGGTAGCTTGGTTTTTAGCCAAGCAAACTCTTGCCTCAGTTCATGAGAAGTAAACCCCTTGATGCGCTGAATGATTTGAT
>JAHHIL010000018.1 GCA_019358975.1 Trichocoleus desertorum ATA4-8-CV12 | reverse complement strand
ATTCAGAATCACTCTAGGGGGTAGTTAGCGTTTGTTGGTAGTCCACGCGGCATTGAACCGCTAAGACTGCCCGCTATCCCGCCCCTCCTTGCTTTGCTGAAGGAGGGGATAACCGCGAGTTAGTTTTAGGCGACGGGGTGAGGCCGTTGCGGCCACAGATAAATTGCTCCAGATACCCACGTCAAAACGACAGCCAGCCAAAAGGCTACTAGGCTAGGAGTTGTCCAAACGGGAGGTAACGGAGCAATCAGGAGAGCGATCGCGGCGATTTGGCTGACTGTTTTGAGTTTTCCCCAGAGGTTTGCCCCTGTAATCGTGCCGCCTGTCATAGTGGGGTTAACTCGCCAACCTGCGATCGTAAGTTCTCGACCCAAAATCAAAAAAACTCCCCAAGCTGGCACTTGGCCTAGCTCAATCAGAGCCAGTAGCGGTGCTAAGACCAGTAGCTTATCTACAAGGGGATCAAGAAACTTACCTAAATCTGTTACTTGATTCAGCTTGCGGGCTAGATAACCATCAAGCCAGTCAGTGCCTGCTGCAACCAAGAAAATGGCTAGACAAAACCAACGGGCTTCTGGGGTGGGATCATGCAAACCGTAAAGCAGTAAAGGGACACCCAGCAAACGAGATAGCGTGATCCAGGTAGGAACAGTCATAAATTAACGCGAGTAATATGTACCGACTTCGGCTATTTGCAATAGTACTGACTGATGTTCCTAAGAATGGGTGATACTAAAACGCCTAAAGCGAAGACTGCCTAAGAAGAGCCTTCGCTTGAAGTGACGAAATATTTAGAAACCGATTGCAACCAAAGCCCTAGAGCGTTGTTTGTGGCTTAGCAAGCACCATCTTTATTCAAGACAACGCCAATCGTTTTAATGATGAGGTGAAGGTCATAAGCAATGGACCAGCGGCGTTGATAGCGGAGGTCTAAGCTGACAACTTGTTCAAAATCCTTGACAGTGGAGCGGCCATGTACCTGCCATTCTCCGGTCATTCCAGGCTTGACATTCAGTCTCTGCCAGTGCCGTCTGTTGTAACGCTTGACCTCATCAATTGTGGGAGGCCGAGTTCCGACTAGGCTCATGTCTCCCATCAGCACATTCCAAAACTGGGGCAGCTCATCTAGACTGGTTTTTCTGAGAAAACGACCGACACGAGTCACACGAGGATCAGCTTGGTTTTTGAAGATATGACCTTTGGCCTCATTTGTGACTAGATGCTTGAGTTGGTCGGCGTCTGCCACCATTGAGCGGAATTTCCAGATGCGGAAAGGGTTTCCTTGGCAACCGCAGCGCATTTGGCTGTAGAAGATAGGACCTGGATTATCAAGCTGAAGGGCGATCGCAACGGGAATGGCGATCGCGGCAGTCATGACCAATCCTACTAAGGCACCTAGGATATCGAGCAGGCGCTTGACTTTGCTATTAACCGAGGGGTGCATGTCAGCAGCACAGCCAAATTTGATGAAACTGCTGGTGGTGAAGTTAGTAGGAGAGAGATCAGAAGTTGTAATCACAGCTGATAGGTAAGTCGCTCTAAGGTTTCCGTATCCTCACCTGTAACTATACGAAGCCGCCTTTATGCAAGAGAAGAGAAATATCATAGATTCGTCTAATCTTTGAACTTGTTAGCTGTTCTATAAACTTCTGATGTGGCTGTTGCTGTGGAAAACTCAGTCAAAGCGCTATTTGGAGCTAATCCTCAAACACCTGCTTGCAGCGATCGCTGTAATAATGCGGTGACATGAATACGGAAAAGCCTGCTTCAATGACTAGACTTCCAGCGAAAATTCTGAGTTGGCCTGATTCGTAATTTTCCCCTACGGACCACTTTTGAGGTCAACGATTAAGCTCTGTCGAACTTATTGCTAGTACTGAGCATATAAAAGCTCTACTGCACTGATAAATGCAAATTGACCGCGAACGGTTCTTCCAAAGTTTGGTGGGTGTTTACCATTATTTGGCTCAAGTACTCCCGTAAGCGCTGACATTGCTCTAGATTGGGACGATAGATTTGATTTCCCTCCTTGAAGAACAGGGGGGCAGCGGTGAGAGCTTGAGCATCTAGATATTGTCTCGACGTTTCTGTTAGAGAATTTCTATCCTGTTCTGAAGGTATTAAGCCTGGTGGCAAATGCCCTTCTAGAAGAGCCAGAATATGTAGCTGGCAAGCATGGGTGTTAATGCCACGACGCTCTAGAAGTTGCATAATTCCTGCTACAGAGACAGGCTGTTCTGGAAAAGCGCGCAACAATTCTAGGAGCAGAAAATAATCGCCATATTGCTGTCGAGGTAGGTCTAGAACTTGCGGATACAACGGCAATGCTGCTAAGCCATAAGCGACGCGGCTACAAGAAACTAAGCGATCGCCCAAAACAGGTGTTTCTAGCTCTGCTTCTCCAGCACTTGTTTCTACGCTGTAAACCCCCTCTGGAGGAGCAACTCTATGACCCAAATTCAAACCGCGATCGCTTTGATAAGTATCCTGAATAATCGTAGCGTTTGGCAGTTTCTGGCGTAGCCAACGGGCGATCGCGGGCAAAGAAGCCGTTCCACCTGTACAGACTACCTGATTAATGGCTTGAATCGGTAAACCTGTCTGGCTCAGCAGCACGTTTAGTTCTCGATTCAAACGTTGAATGAAAGGTAGAAATACTTGGCTTTCCAGTTGTCGCCGCATAATCATCCAGCGCTGATCGCCCAGTTCGAACGTAAACTGGTCTTCGTGTTGCAAAATTAGCTTTAGATGTCTAGCTGCCTCCAATAAACCTTGGCCTAGGGGTGAGCTTTCTAGGCGTTGCTGGAGGCGATGCCGAGTTTCGAGATCGGGTTCGCCCGCAATCGGTAGCGGTAGTGTGTCTAGCCCTAAGCTGTCCCAAGCAATGCCATCCAAGGCAGCATGATCGGCTTGCCAGTGCCATTGGGTCTCTACGATATTGCCTCGATTGGCAGTCCGGGGTTGACGGAACCATTGAGGATGCAAGAGTTGACAAATAATATCTTGATCAATGACATTTCCCGCATAAGGTAGGCTACGCAGGCTGAAGTCACTATAGGTTAGATCCTGGAGATGATCAGGCAGGTTTACCATTACCATTTCGGTAGTGGTGGCTCCCGCATTGACCACAAGGGTGCCGCCTTTCCATTGGGGACGGTGAGGATTTCTTAACCCTGATAAAACAGCAGCGATCGCATCTTCGATGAAGAAGATTTGCTCAGGACGAGCTACCAATTTGGCGGTTAAAACTGCTTCGCGCAGATTGAAATTATAGGTGTCAGGCCAATTGGCAGGATAGCCCAATATCACTCCTTCTAGCTGAGTCAAAGCAGCCTTGAGAACATTTGTCTCCAAACCACTGGCACCACAGACTAGATTAGAGGTGTTATCAGTAGCGGGGTTTAGCGTCCGTAACAAGGTCTGTAGTGATTGCTGTAACCAACTCAGAGGAATTTGGCGATAGTCGGACCACTGAGCTACAGGCTCCCAGTTGTCAGTGACGGCAGCGTAATGAGGAATGCCGATTTTCAAGTACGGCTTAAGATTCTGGATGAGTAGTTCTGGTGTCAGTCCTGTCGTTTCCGGTAGAGCTAAAGCATGGGCCGCTGAGGCATCGCGATCGCGCAAGGCCATTGTAAGAGCCAGAGAGCCTACCGCAACACTACTTTCAGGTAACTCAGGGGATGCTAATGACTGAGCTGACAAATAGATAGCGGTCGGTAAGCGAAAAGATTTAGTTTCTACATCTAGTGCTTGCTCTAGCCAATAGATCGGATACAGCTTCTGACTGACGCGATCGAGTAACACAGCTGACAAGCCTGTGGTCCCAAAGTCAACTCCTAAATACCAAGCCCGTTTCGTCTCTTCCTCCACGACTTCCCAAGCTTGAGGTTTGGCTGGCAAATTTTGCGGTTCTGCTAGGTTAGGCAAATCGCTGGGATTTTTCAGCTCAGTTTTGAGGTCAGGATCTAGGGTTGCTTTAGGGCTTGCTTCAGGGCTAGGAGCTGCTAGATCTTTTTTTTTTCGTCGGGCTGAAGGTTGGGTGGATCGGACGGTTCTACATTGCGATCGCTATTGTCTACTGCTGGCTGGTTCGTCGCTTCTGAAAAACCTATAAACGCATCATCGATGGTTAAGCTTTGCGTATCCAGTTCTGTGGGTGGATTGACGGGAAGCTGAGTGGTGGGGGCTGTAGGTGCCAATTTCTCTGCCGGGGGTGGCGGAGTGATCTCCGGTAGATCTGCTAATAAGTCAAACCCATCCAAAGTTAAGTCAGGAGGTTCGGTAGAAGTCGAGGGAAAATCAGTACCTTCCCAGAAAGCCGCCAAGTCATTTGGTAGGGCTTCAGGTGGTTCTGCATCGACTGTAGGCAATGTCTCCGGTAACGTCTCTGCAAAATCTTCTAAGGTGAGGTTATCCCAAGCCTGAGAATCGGATGACTGAGCCTCGTTTAAGCTTGCTGGAGGCGTTTGCACGTCCAGGGCCAATGGATCAGCAGATTCCAGATCTGCATCCTCTATATTGCTAGGGGTGCTAGGGGCCGTTTCTCTACTCTCAAATCCTCTAGCTTCAGAGCCCCTAGTTTCAGCTGCTCTATTCTCGTTAGCATCGGCACTTTCAAAAAACAGACCATCCGAACTCTCTAGGCTAAAGAGGTCTTCATTCAATTGCTGGACAATATTCTCGTCTAGCCACAAGCTAGCTTCGGTTTCATCTCCTAAATCATCATCGATCGCAATTAAATACTCTTCAGGAGCAGCTGGCACATAAGCATCCTCCAGAGTCTGATTAGTATCATTCGCACTTAATACTGGCACGTCCTGGAGTGAGAACTCTGACAACAGTAGCTCACTCTCACTCTCAATATCTTCTAAATTAGGCTGGCTCGATAAATTAGGAGAGGCAGTTGTAGGTGTTCCCGCTGAGGGTGTTTCGGTCGCCACTTCGGCACCCCCCAATAGCTCTGCCAATTCCGCGAGTGAATTGGTATTACCCAACTCATCTGACTCGTCTATAAAGCTCGACCTGAAATCATCCAAATCTATCTCGGCAGAATCTTCGGCAGGATCTGGGGCAGTTGCAGGTTCTACATCCTCTAAAGGTTGAGCTACAGCTTCTGTAAGGGGTGGATTGAAATTGAGTAGCTCAGAATTCTCATTGCTGCTGGGCTCAACGGCATCTGCGAATAGAAAATCTTCTAGGGTCGTGCCTGTCTGATCCAACTCGTCCAAATCATTTCTGTCTAGTTCGTTCTTGATTAAGGTTGGATCGGATGAAATTCCCTCTTCCATCCCCGCCTCTTCCATTCCTGACAGAGGTTCTATATTGGCTACAGGTGCTGCTTCCAATTCTGCAAATAAGTCACTTGCTTGAATAGAGGACAAAGCACTATTCTGGGCAGGCTCGGCTTCTGCTATCTCTACAGGCTCAACCCAGGAATCTGCTACATCAGGTGGGTTAACTAGGGGCAAATCCACGATCGCAGGTGGTGTGGATGGAGATGCGGCAAAGTCTTTTAGTCCTGGCTGTGTTTCCATCTCAACGCCGGAATTGTCAGAGCCAAACAAATCAGCATAGAGGTCATTAGGCTCCAGCGTTGACTCAGTGCTTTCAGAACTACCAGGCTTCTGGCTAGAGGCCTCTGCGACCCATCCCAACCCGGGTAACTCAGAACTGATTCCCAAATCCGCGTTTGCCAACTCAGGTTCTGCATCTGGGTGCTGCAAGGCAATATCGAGTTGTTCTAAAAACTCTAGCTCCGAAGCAGATGTTGCTAGATCGGCTGAAGGTGTAGCTGGAGAATCTTGCCAGCCCGGTTGAGCTGAAGTATCGGGCAGCTCACTCTGAGCTAAAGATGATGGATTTGCACTGGAGCTACTATTGCTGCTGAGGACTACGTCCAGCAAGGCATCCAAATTATCACTATCTAATTCAACATCCTCTAATTCCACACCTGAGAGATCCAGCCCCTCTAGGTTCAAGTCCTCCAAAATGTCCGCATCATCCAGTTCTGGCAAATCATCCAGTTCTGGCAACAGAGAGGAGCGATCGCTCTCTTGGCGTAGCTCGGCCCCCGCATAAGGCAGGTCCAAAGCCGCTGAATCATAGCTGGGTTGCGATACGGGGGTCTGAGGAGCGCCAACCGGGGAAGGAGCAGCCGTACTCACCTCTGGAGCAGGAGGAATTGAGGTCTGTTGAGGAGCAGCTTCAGCATTAGTAGCAGTACCCGACTCCAACTCGGAGGGGGGCAGGGAAGAATACAGGAAAGAAGACGCTTCTCGGCCTAGCTGCTGGGCTAGGTGACTCACCAAAGCTGTGAACATCACCTCTCCCTGCTGGCCTAGGCCGTGCATCCGCTCCAAGCCAGTAGATAGCGACTCTTGGTAACTTTGAACATTCCTCTGTAGGGCTTCAAAGACAACACTGAGAGTCGAATCTAGGTTCATCAACAGCTGATCGGAGCGAGCTTGCAATACTTGCAGTTGCTCTAAGCGTTGCCCTGGGTTGAACAAAGGTTGATCAGCCGTCATCCGACCACTGAGGGCGATCGGTTCAGTTGGGTTGAGTTCGTAAGGTGTCTGAGGCTGTAGCGTTGTCAAAGCTTGAGCGACCTGCTGGGCGAGGCTGTCTTGTAAGCGCCCCATTAACACCTGCAAGAATTCGCTGATAATTTTTTGCTGATTGGCCTGCTGCTGCGCTAGAGAGTAGTGCTGTCGTTGTGCTTCTAATTGTCTAATTTCCTGAACCAATGACTCGCGCTGTTGCCGTAAAGCTTCTAAATCTGCTTGTAGAGGCTGCGTCAGGCTAGTGCGTAAATGATCCATTTCCTGAACTACAGCCTGCAAGATTTGCCGCGCAGCTTCATCTTGACTACTCGTTATAGGCGCGATCGGAGCTCTTGCATAATCTGTAGCCTGAGTCGGCTGGTACTGAATGTCATAGGTCGAGAGGTTAGATTTGGTTCTAGCCTGGGAGAACTGTTCGTCCGCAGCCATCCTTTGTTGTAGAGAAACGAGATAGCTACGAACTCGCTCTAACACCCGGCGCTGCTGAGCTGTCTCTCCTGACATGACCCAAGGTAAACGGGTACTGGGTTTCTGGAGAACTTTATCGATTTCAGCGATCAGTGTTTGGATTTGGTCCTTCTGAGAAGTCACGATGGAACCCCTGACTAGAACTTGACAGGTATAGAGCGATTACGGCTCTGGATACTTCAAAGGTTAGTTTGCCCAATGGGAGCTGCTTAGTTTCCTCTAGTCTAGAGCGGGCTTGCCAATCGTTGATCCTGTACTATCCAGAACTTAGACCAAAATGTAAGTTTGAGCAATTCCCTAGGGATGTAAGGCTACAGTGTAGAGGTTAGCTGGAAGTTAATCAGAGCTTAGCGAAGTTCTAGTGATTAATCTTCATATTTACTGCTGTCTTGCGATCGCAAGGAATAGATTGGCAAATTTATCTTAACAACGCGACACCCAATCTGTTTGCCTCCGGCTCACTGCCTGATCTCTCAGCGCTAAAGCATGTGGGTTTTACGGCGGTTGATATAAGCTATTATTGCTGTGGATTTCCTGCTAGTCTGACGGATTAGTCACAATGACATTTTTCTACTGTCCTAGTGTTTTAAGGCTTAATCTGAACCAGTTGGCCTTAAGATTATGGGCCATCCAGCCTTACTGATTGATAGAAATTACATTGCAATGGCCCCATGGAAGATCGGTATAGCCCTCGTGAACTTCACTCTAGCCCTACACTAATTCGCGCTGCTCCTTTCTTTGAAGGCTTACCGGAGGCTATGGTCGATAAGGCCACTGCACATGTGGTCATGCGCACCCATCCATCCGGTCAGGTGATTTTGCTGGAAAATGACTGGGGTAGCTCTGTTTACTTCATTTTGGATGGCTGGGTTAAGATTCGCACTTACAACCTGGATGGCAAAGAAGTAACCCTAAACATTTTGGGTAAGGGTGAGTTGTTTGGTGAAATGGCTCCTCTCGATGAAGTGCCTCGTTCCACAGACGTGATTACATTGGCTCCGACTGTTATTGGTAATATGCCAGCGCAGGACTTTGTTCAGTTAATTAATTCAGAGCCAATGGCGGGAATTCGACTCGCTCAGTTGATGGCTCGGCGACTGCGTCAGGTGAATCGACGGTTGCGGCTGCGTGAGTCGGATAGTACCTCGCGGGTAGCTGACATCTTGTTGTTTTTGGCTGAAGGTCAGGGAAAACGCAGCCAAAAAGGGGTTGAGATTCCTAACTTACCGCACCGGGAACTTAGTAGCTTGAGCGGTCTTGCTCGCGAAACTGTCACGCGGGTTTTGAATAAGCTAGAGAAGAAAGAATTAATTGTGCGCGATCGCGAGATTCTCTGCATCCCCGACATGCATGCTCTAGAGCGGCTTTTGGTCTAGTTGGCGTGATCATCTCAGCTTATCTAGCTACACCAGTTGAGACTGCGATCGCTTCATGGCAGTTCTTCTGACTAGGCTCGCCGAGTCTGCTGATAGGTTCTAAAGTTTATGTATAGAGTAGATCTGCTAGCTTACCGAACTGTGCATGAGTGATTCTTCCGAAGACCGCCCTTCCGAGAGACGGCCAGAAAGGCTACCAGGAAGTCTACCAGAGAGGTTGCCCAAGGCTTCAGCGGATTCTACCCCGTCTACAGAAGCTGGGCGAGCCGCCCATTCTCTTGAGCCCCAAACTCCATTAGCTCTAGCTGAACCTCATGTCCAAGCTGGGGCTCCCTTAGCAATGGTGGAGACCGCATTTTTGGCTAGTACCGCTAGCTTAATCTGGCTGGTCAACTATTATTTCCCAATGGGACCGTTGTTGCGAATTTTTTTTCCGGTTCCGATCGCTCTGGTCTACTTGCGCTGGGGCCATCGGGCAGCCTGGATGTCAGCTCTGGTTTCAGGATTGCTGCTATCAGTGCTGATGGGGCCTACCCGTAGCATTCTATTTTTTATTCCCTTTGGGCTGTTGGGAGTTCAATTAGGAGCTTTATGGCGGCGTCAGGCTAATTGGTTTGTTTCTATCAGTATTGGCACCATTATTGGTACTTTCGGCTTCTTTTTTCGCATTTGGTTGGTGTCGCTCTTGTTGGGCGACGACTTGTGGGCTTATATCACGACTCAGATTACCGAGCTGGTGGAATGGGGCTTCGTGAAGCTAGGGTTACTGATTCAGCCTGAGTTAGCTCTGGTTCAGGCGATCGCGGCTGTCATGATTGTGATTAACAATATTGTTTACCTATTTATCGTCCATCTGGCGGCTTGGCTCTTGTTAGAGCGACTGGGCAACCCGATTCCAGCGCCTCCTAAGTGGGTACAGGTGATTCTGGATTACGAGGTTGATTAATGACCTCATCCGCCATGATTCGGGTGTATACGCAAGCGCAATGGGGACAGCAATGGCTCCAACGCTATCAACACCGCTCTCCTGTATTTGCCTGTGTGTTAGGGTTTACAGCCACGGGTTTAATTCCAGGCATTTCTGCTGCTGGTGCGACTCCGCAAGACCGACTTTACACAGCGATCGCCGATGCTGAATTTCTCTATCATGGCCCTCAAGCGCATCCTCAGCATTCTCTACCGCCTCTCCACGCTGGCGCGTCTCCAGTTCTGATTTCACGAGCTGTAGTCGAGGCCCAAGCGATTCCTCTGTACTTATTTAACGCGGGGTTACCCGTGTCACCAACGGTTCCTTGCATTGATTTGGGTGGCACTGCTGCGGCTTGCTTGAGCCAAGGGCAAGCTTTGAAGCTACCAATCGTTCAACATCTTTTGGAGCAAGGCTTGGCTTGGGGACAGCAGCTCGCTGCCCAAGTTCCTCAGGGTTATTTAATTTTGGGAGAATGTGTGGTTGGTGGTACTACGACGGCTTTAGCAATCTTGACAGGTCTAGGTATGGCTGCGGCTGGCAAGGTTAATAGCAGTCATCCCACCTGCAACCATACTCAAAAGTGGGCCATTGTTCAGGCAGGGTTGCAGCAAGCAGGTCTCATTGCCTCAAGGGTTGATCCGCTTCAGTTGGTAGCGGCAGTGGGCGATCCGATGCAAATTGTAGTGGCAGGCATGGCAATCGCAGCCAGTCAGAGTTGTGGTGTCATGCTGGCTGGAGGCACGCAAATGCTAGCGGTTTATGCTTTGTTACGAGCGATCGCCACTACTTATGCCTTGTCATGGCAACCGGAGCAGATTGTAGTTGGCACCACTCGTTGGGTTGCGGAAGATGCTACAGGCGACACGGTTGGTTTAGCAACACTGATTGGAACGGTTCCTCTCTTAGCCACACAGCTCCAATTTACAGCTGCTCGCTACCCTCAGTTGCAAGCCTATGAGCAAGGATATGTGAAAGAAGGCGTCGGTGCAGGGGGATGTGCGATCGCAGCTTCTCTTTATCAAGGCTGGGATCAGGGGCAGTTGTTGCAAGCGATCGAGAGATTAGCAGAACGCCACTGTCAAGCTGATTGTAGGCAAGATTTGCTTCTTAAGCATTCCTGAAACCACAATGACCCAAAGCCACAACCTAAAGCCACAGTTGATTGGCTTCGTTGTGTCTTCACTAGGGCTGTACTTAGGCTCTGAGCCTGCTTGCTAATGGACTCTCTGAGATAGTAGTTGTTCTTCTAAAGCCGCGATCCGATTATAGGCAGCTGTCAATTGAACAGTCAGACGACGAATTTGAATTTCAGGAGCTAGCTCACGTTCGCTGCTTTGGTCGTCCATGCTGGGATAGCTCGTATCTGTCAATACATCCTTGTGATCCATTCCCATCTCACGACTGCTATGAGTTGAGTAGGGATAACGTCTGCCCTGAATCTCAGGATGCGTTGATGGAGGATTCTGCATCACCAAGAGCTTCATTTCAGCTACAGCTTCTGAAAGTCGATGATTGAAATGCTCAATGATTTGCTCTTGCAGGCCATCGACTTTTGTATTTAAGGCAATGACTTGTTCTTGTACTGGGTCCATGAGATGAGATTCCCTAGTTAGCCTAATGAATTTTCTTTATCCTAGAAAAGGATTCATTGACATGACCATTATTGCTGAATAATTTAACGTTTCGACAAAATGACATTGGGTACTTCTTCAATAAGATTTGAGTAAATAATAAAAACTATGTTTCTCAGTAAAATTAATCAAACTCAACACAAAATTCCGTTTATAACAGAGCTTGGGTTTTGAATGATTCTTAGCTTGATTTCAGCTATTTTTCTGCTTTTAAGTTGACTTTTGTACCCTGTGAACTACAGCAATGTTGAGTATTTAGCAGCCAGTTTTAGTATGGTTACAGTATTGCTAGCCTTGAAAGCTGGCCTTAGCAGCAATAGCTCGTTCCTCAGTTACCCAGTCCACCCTTAGCCTGCTCAAAATATATACTTGTGCTGCTGTCTATTGGAACTGAGTCATTGCAAACAATGGATTAGAGTTTTGCACTAGTCATTCTCGTTGAGACTAGCGGCTGAATTCTCTTAATCATCATTCGGAGAAACTCAATCATAATTGTGAAGGGAAATGCTGAGCTTTAAAGATTTTTTTGTGGCCTGTGCTGGGGTGTGGAAAACTGAGAGAACTTACCATTTCGTTACTGAGGGGAGAATTGAGCGTTCTTACACGGAATACCAAGTTCAACCTTTGAATCCGGGGGATAAAAAGCAAATTTTGGCTCTCTCTGATTCCGCGAGCTTGCAGTTAAGAAATACAACAGCCGATTTTTCAGACCTAATTTCAGACCAGGCCAGTTTGCCAGGATTTGCGATCGCTTTTAACACTCGTTCTGAAACGGGGGAAACGGTATCTATGAGCCTACAAGCCTTGTTTGTGTCTGACAGCTTGGTTGTATCTCCTGACACTGTGAGCATGACACCGCGTTTACCGCTCGCTGCTGAAGTTCCTAGCGAACCTGCTGGAGAAGTGATTCAGGGATTTTATCTCAGGAATGAGGGCTACTCAGAATCAGGGGCGATCGCAGGTCGCTTTACCTATCAGCCCACCCGCCAAACGCTAGAAATGACAACGTTCTACAATCGTTCTGTAGCGGTTGATCAAATGCGTTTAGTTGCACCGGACGTCCGTCTGCGTACAATCGTGACGTATCAGCGGCCTCAACCCCACGAAACCCCTAGTGCGATTGATTTAATTGGCTTTGGGGTGGAGCACAAACAGTTGGCGTAGGAGTCACAAGAGTTCAATGGATCGACGGTCTTTTCTGCAAGGAGTTGGCATTTTAGGGCTGAGTCAAGTACTCGCAGGGTGTAATGGGTCGAACCGTGAAACTCTCAAAGTTCGGCTGCTGAAAAACTCAATCCCACCGCAGATTTTGAGTAAGTTTCGTCGGAGCTTGCAGCAACCTGCTCAGCTTGATTTTGCCCCAGAACCCCAGTTGGGTCAGTTGTTTGAGTTACTGCAAAACTGGAAGCGTCAGGCAGATCAGACCCAGCCTGATGCCAACCCGCTCTTGCCGTTCCAGGCTCGTCAAGACCGACGTGGTAGAACGGGTGTGCCTGATCTAGTGACGATGGGGGATTACTGGTTGGCGCAGGCGATTCAACAAAACTTGATCCAACCCCTTGATCCTCAACGAGTTGCGGCTTGGCCCCAGGTACCTGAGGCTTGGCAAACGCTAGTCACTCGCGATCGCCAGGGGCAAGCCAGTCCTCAAGGGCAAGTCTGGGGTATGCCCTACCGCTGGGGGACCACGGTGATTGCTTACCGCACTGATAAATTTGCTGAGCAAGGTTGGGCTCCACCCACCGATTGGAGTGATCTATGGCGACCTGAATTGCGCGATCGCATTTCTCTACTCGACCAGCCGAGGGAAGTGATTGGCCTGACGCTGAAAAAGTTAGGTCGCTCCTACAATACCGCCAATCTTGCTGAGGTGCCTACCCTCAAGTCAGAGCTACAAGCGCTACCCCAACAAGTCAAGCTTTACAGCTCTACGAACTATTTGCAGCCCTTGATTCTGGGAGATACTTGGGTCGCAGTCGGTTGGTCTACTGACATTATTCCCTTAATAAATAATAATCGTCCGATTGCTGCTGTGGTGCCGCGCTCAGGCACTAGGCTCTGGGCAGATGTTTGGGTTCGTCCTGCTGTGGCTAACTTGAGTGCAGATCGCAGCTCTGGACAAGCCAGTTTATTAGATCAGTGGCTAGATTTTTGTTTGCAGCCCCGAACGGCAATTCAGCTCTCGATTCTCAGTGAAGCCAGTTCACCAACCGTAGTGGGTCTCGATCGCGCTACTTTACCAAAGGCCTTAACGCAAGAGCCACTGCTGCTACCTGACCCTTCAGTGATTAAGGAGAGTGAATTTCTTTATCCCCTCTCCCAACAGGCGATCGAACAATATCAATCTTTATGGTTAGCAGTGCGGCCAACCGCATCACGGGGCTGATTGTACGGGTCTACCCAAACCACTCCGTCCTAACGTGTTTACCAAGAGACTACACTTAGGCGGGCTACCAGCTGTGGAACTGGTGGGCTGGGCAGCACAGGTGTAGGCGGCTAACATGCGCCCCTGGCTGTTAAATACCCTGGTGCTGAAGCCATAATCGCGAGCTGTCGTCCCAAACCAATCAATAAATTTATAGCGCTCTAGATAATCTAGTAAGCTCCACACTTGTTGATTCACGACCAAATCAACTCGACGTGAGGTGCCGATCGCATTAGGGTAGGCTAACCAAGTGTTGACGAGCTTGCCATTTAGCTGTCTATACTGCTCTTCGAGCCACCACAAGCTAGGAATGGTAATGCTGTTTTGGCAAATAGTCTTTGAGGTAATGACACCATTCACCGTACAGGCTCCTGGGGTCAGTGTCGCTAGGTCTTCTTGCTCTTGCTCAACCAGCTCCAGATCTAGAGGTTCTGTAACAGGTGTTAGGGAAGCTTGGGCGGTCTGAGCTATGGATTGAGCCTGAGGTTGAGCCTGTAACGGCTGACTCAATCCCAGCGCGATCGCTCCCCCAACTCCTAGCAGTCTGAGCGCTCGCCCCATTCTCGTCATACCGGATGCTAATTCTGCACCTCGCTGCTTCTGAACTTGCACAGCTCTCCCCCAAACCAAGCGCTTCATCCAATAATGACGAACTCGTATAGAGTTAGGATCCCACTGGTCTAAAAGAGCTGCCATTATTTGCTTAGCCCCAGAGCCGACGACCAGACGGGCCATTGAGTCGTTCATGTGCATCTTGTAGCAAGGCTGGAATATTCAGTTGTTCTGGGCATTTGGGCAAGCAATCACCACAGTCTGTACAGCGATTTGCTTTGACTCCTGGAAACCAATGCCCTGCATTTTCAAACATGCGATAGCGGTACTGACCAAAATTGGTCATGTCATAGGCGATCGCTAAATTCCGTAGCCGTAACACTTCCGGGATTTGGATTGCTTCTGGGCAGGGTAAGCAATCATAACATTGGCTACACTGCTCAGACTTCAAGGTTGCTGTTTGATGTGTTTGCAACCGTTGTAAAACTTCTGTTTCAGCCACGTCTAGAGGCCCATCTACGTCAGCAACACTCAAGGGCCAATCCAGCTCAGTCTCATTGGCCGCTCCCACACTCAGCGTGGTGATGCGGGGGTCGCTGAGGAGAAATCGATAGTTAAACAGCAAAGGAGACAGTGGCGCACATAGCTCTTGCAGCTTTTGCGGTGGAGTGTAAAGTTGGCCTCCCTTATCCGCAGGCGAGATAATAAACACGCCCATGTCTTTTGCGGCTGCGGCTGCCACTGCTGGTGCGTTGTGCTGAAAAAAATAGTAGTAGTGCAAGCTCACGAACTCGAATAAGCCAGTGGCGATCGCTGCCAAAATTAGCTCCAGAGAGCCGTGGGTAGAAAAACCAATATGCCGAACCCTACCATCGGCGACAGCTTGCTGCACAGCCTGCATACAACCCTGTTTAGCTTTAACCCAACTGAGATGCTCCTCTGTGTTGAGCCCATGAATTGCCAAGCAATCGACATAATCGGTGCCGAGATCAGCCAGCGACTGATCAAGCTGTCGAGCCATTGAGGCAGCATCAGGCGTGGGAGAAATTTTAGTCGTGATATATAGCTGAGACCGAGGAACGGTTAGCTGGGCGAGTGCCTGACCCAAATATTGCTCGCTCTTGCCGTAGCCCTTAGCCGTCTCTAAATGATTAATGCCTAGGGCGATCGCTCGGTTTACTGTTTGGGCTGCCGTTGCCTCAGAGGCTAGGTAACGCATGGTTCCCAAAGAAAAAACAGACAGCGACAGATTCGTTTTGCCAAACCGACGATAGCGCATGCTTGCAGTGAGGCTCCTAGGATTCGTTGCCAAACTCACGCCGTTGGGTAAAATCTTCTGGTCGGAGATTTTCTACAAAGCTACGGAAGGCTTGCCGCTCTGCCTCATCAGCATCTCGATCGACTGGAATTGAAGCATCAGCAACGACTTCTTCCATCACCCAGATCGAACAGTTAGTTCGCAGAGCCAACGCGATCGCATCGCTAGGACGAGCGTCAATCTCTTTTTTGACCTCCCCTTGACGGACCGTTAAAATCGCGTAAAAAGTATTGTCTTGTAGAGAGTGAATAATAATACGCTCCAAAACCATATCCCACTCTTCCATGATGTTGATCATCAAATCATGGGTGAGGGGCCGAGGCGGGGCTTGATTTTCGAGGGCGTTGATAATCGCTCTTGCCTGATCCTGGCCGATATAAATCGGTAAAGCCCGACGCTCAGCAGCATCCCTCAAGAGTACGATTGGGTGGCGCGTTGCTGCATCCAGCGCAATTCCAGCAACTTTCATCTCAATCATTAGTTTGGCCTCAATCCTTGGCAAAGAGAGTCGTGATTCGAGAATATACTGGGACTGGTTGGATCAGTAGGCAAGCTCGTATTATCTCCATATACCTGGTTCTCTATACAGGCTTCATCAATCCAATTCAGACAGGCAAAAGAATGACTAGGATAAATGAAACTACAGTAATCTAACCAGGCTACCTCTACCATAAAATGTGGAGTACAAAATCACAGCTCAACTGGGTTGTCATTAAGCTTAATTGATTTGTTGACCTCCAGTATGCCCTGATCCCTGACCCGAATTCATAGACTGTATTTCTAAAGTCTAGCGAAGCATTCGACCACCTAGGCGCGGAGTCACCCCACATTAGAGCTTTCTTCTGTCAGAGTTTAGTTAAGCATTTTTGAGTGATCTAAAAACCGTGTTTACAGGACTTGTGCAAGCACTCGGAACCATCAGGCGGCTGGGAGAAGATCAGCTCCAGGTTACCTGTACCTCTGGTACCTACCCTTTCATTTTGCAGGATCTAGCGCTGGGTGACAGTGTTGCGGTGGACGGAGTTTGTCTCACTGTGACAGAAATATTGCCACAAGGCTTTACGGCAGCTGTTTCTCCCGAAACCCTACGCCGCACCACCTTAGAAAAACAGCTAGAAGCGGGCTATGTCAATCTGGAAGCCTCGCTGCGGGTGGGCAGTAAGTTGGGAGGCCACTTTGTTACGGGTCATGTGGATGGGATTGGTTGTCTTCAAGTGGCAGAGGAAACAGGTAATTCTTGGGAAATGAGCTTTACGGTGGCTGATCCTGCGATCGCCCGCTACATCGTGCCAAAAGGCAGTATCGCCATTAATGGCATCAGCTTGACTGTTGCCGAGTGCAACGCCAATGGCACTTGGTTTAAGGTTGCTGTCATCCCTCACACCTATGCTGAAACCAATCTGCATTATTTACAGCCAGATAGCTGGGTTAACTTAGAGGGCGACATTCTGGGCAAATATGTAGAAAAGTTTCTGCGTTTTGGCTCTGGGCAGGCCCTAGAGCACACTCTAAGCTCAGCTAGTTACAACGATCTGCTCAATGGCTCTGATGCAGCACATCCAGCTCCTGAAGTGATTACTCCAAGCTTCTTAGCAGAACACGGCTACTTATAAAGTAAATTCTTCAAATTGCTTCAAATTGAATTTCTCCCCTTCCCTATTAGGGAAGGGGCTGGGGGTTAGGTCTCAGCGATCGCCCTACAGACCTAACCTTGAGGCTGAGGAACGGCTGGTTTAGCTGCGGTCTGAGCAGTTTGTAGAGACTTAATAAGGTCAGCTGCTGCGAGTTCTAGCTGGGAACCGGGGTCGAGCGTCACCCAACCATTAGCTGTTTGCTGGCGCAACTCAAAGTGCAAGTGAGGGCCAGTCGAGTTACCTGTACTACCGACTCGACCAATCACGGCTCCTTGCTTCACTACCTCACCAGGTTTGACGAAGATTTCGGAAAGGTGAGCATATAGCGTCTCTTGGGTGCCTTTGTTGTGATCAATGGTCACTGTGAGGCCATAACCACCGAGAAAGTCTGCGATCGCTACTTTACCTGCATAAGCTGCCAAGACTGGAGTTCCCATCGGGGCACCTAAGTCGGTTCCAGAGTGGAAACGGCTATCTCCACTAATGGGGTGGATGCGCCACCCAAATATGGAAGTAATCGGAGCAGGCAGCGAAAGTGGGAAGATCAATCTGAGATTGCCATTACCCAACCGACCTGTGGGTCGAGCTGTCTGGTAGTAGAACGAGCGTCCAGAGGCAGTTGTTTGACCAACGCCAATCCCTCTAGCACTAATGTTGATAGGGCCTAGCTGCACTGCTGCTGAGTTTGTGGCTGCAACCCATTGCGTGCTACCTGAGGTGCCGCCCGATGTGTCAGCCCACTTGGTCTCAACTGAGCCAGGTCTCCAAGGAGCGGATTGAGCTGGGGTAGGATTTGAGGTAGTGCCGCAAACTGCACCCGACAAGCCTTGACCACCCGACAGAACTGCTTGGCAACCTGTGGAGCGCTCTGACAAGACCACAGAACTCGGCTGCTCGTAAGCATCTGTAGCACCAAGGTTGTAGTTCGTCGGGTCGATGTAGGCGTTGTTGTAGTTAGGTGGCTCGGACCCCGTTGCGACTGGATTGGGTGAATCGGTAACGGGAGGGGCAGCGATTGACTCCTCTTGGATAGGGACCGCCCAATTAGGAGCAGGCTCTTCTTGAACTGATATAGATGGCTCTGGAGCAAATTCTGGGGATGCCTCTGGAGCAAATTGCTCTGGCTCAGCGACTGCCAAAGGCGCAGGATCAATAGGAGCGACTTCTACAGGAGTTGCTTCCACCGCTGATTGAGGCTCAGGAATTGCGGGTACTACCACAGAATCCACTGGAGCAGTTTGGGCTCCCAGCGTTCCCGCACTCAAGATTCCAATCCCACCCAGGCAAGCCAGACTTTGCATCCACCGAGGATGCTGACGGGAGGTTTTGAGCGTAGGTTGGGCAGAACGAGTCTGCTGGTTCATTTCAGTCCCCTTATTACGCATTTAAGTCGCTCAAGCTAGCAGGTTCAGTCGTTTTATTTACTTATTTTGTTCCCCAGCTGTCATCCTACGGGGGGATGAGCTGTAGATTAATTGCGCTTTTATAGTTTTCTGATTTTAGTTTCTCAGACTAGACATCGTAACCCAGACTGATTGTACCGGGCTTTAGCAAAATTTCCCTAGAGAAAGCTCCCTCGGAGCCAGCCCGAATTTGTAACTCTCCCTTATCTGAGACTCCTATAACAGTTCCCTGAAAGTCATTCACCGCTACTGAGCGTCCTAAATTTGTTAATAGCTTGAGGTAAGAGGGCAAAAGGTTTTCTATCCCTTCTTGCTGCCAAGCTGTATATCCGGACGCAATTCCTTGTAGGGCGATCGCGCTCAACATTTCTAAGGAATCGATCGCGGGTTCTGCCTGTTTTTCTAGAACTGTTTGTAGATTGATTCCCGTTTCGGGAACTGGATTAGTCCAATTGATTCCAACCCCTACGACTGCTTTGGTCACCTGACCTTGATGAATCCGGGTTTCGGTAAGAATCCCTCCCAATTTGCGCCCATTGATCACTAAATCATTGGGCCACTTCAATTGCACAGGCAAGTTATAGCTGCGGAGGGCCGTGGCAATTCCCCAAGCACTACACAACGTCAGTTGAGCGCTATTCGCAATTGGCAAGAGAGGATTCAGCGCTACTGAGAGGTACAAGCCTCCTAAGGGAGACTGCCACTGGCGACCCCACTGCCCTCGTCCTGACTCTTGCTGCAACGCTAAAACAGCTGTACCCGCGATCGCGCCCTGACTGAGCAACTCCCATAGCGTTTGGTTGGTAGAATCGAGAGTTTCAAACACCTGCAACGATAGCGGCAAGGAATGAAAAATATGTTGGTGCTGAAAGACGGCAGATAAATGTTGCCTGGATTGCTGCAGTGCTAGCTCAAACCGTTGTTGCTCAAATCTCACGGGCAAAAGTCTAGAGAGATCGTCGCTTAGGCTAGCATGGACTCATTGCATTTTGACTGATTTCGTTTTGTAAAGCTTCGAACTTTCATGCACACTTGGCACTGGCAAACTTGGGACGAACGGCCTTATCTCACTTGTAGCCTCTTAGAAGCTTGGTCCCACGGCTTTTTTACTCAACACTTCTGGCCCCAAACGCCAAGCAGCTTAGTTAGCGCCTTACAATCCGAGGCGCAGGTTTACCGCGTCAAGCAAGTCCACGGCAACGTTGTTTTAGCCCCCTCTGAAATTGAACTCAGTCTTATCTCTGCTAATGATGCGAGTGCTTCTGAGCCAGATTTGCCACCTGCTGATGGTTTACTAACTGAGCAAGCGAAGCAAGCCGTTTGGGTTTGTAGTGCTGACTGTACCCCGGTACTGATTGCAGATATGGCTACAGGGCAGGTTGCGGCTGTGCATGCGGGCTGGCGTGGAACTGCCGCTAAAATTGTGCCGCAAGCGATCGCTCGTCTGCAAGCTCAAGGCAGCCAATTACACAATCTACGGGTGGCAATGGGACCCGCGATCGCTGGAGGGGTTTATCAAGTTTCGAGTGATGTAGCGGCTGCTTTGGGCGCAACGATTACCCCATCTGCTGCGAATGAGGCCAATGCCGTTATTGAGCAGCTCTATGAACTACCTCAGCCGCCTGTAATTGCTGATCTAGAACCCGATCGCGTCCGAGTGGATGTGCGACGTATCAATGCTTTGCAGTTGGAGCAACTTGGCTTCAGTCCCGAACAAGTCGCGATCGCCCCTCATTGTACTTATCAACAACCAGAGCACTTTTTCTCCTACCGTCGCGATGGCCTGAAAAAGGTACAGTGGTCTGGCATTGTCAGCCGAGCAGTTGTCTAATTATTTCAGGTTGTTTCAGGAACAAAAATCGCCCTAAGAATTAACCTAGGGCGATCGCCTCACAACTTTTTAGACTCCTAGTCTGACCTTAGTTACACGGCAAACCAAGGTCGTTGAGCTAGGGCAGTTACCAACTATGGATTGGTGCTAGGAGCAGGAGTGAACTGGACTGTTCCAGTACCCGCTGGGCTAGAGAAGTTAATCGTTGTGGAATCATCAGAGGTACCAGTTGCAGGGCTGGTTGTGGTGCTGGTCGTGCCACTGGTGCCATCAGTGCTGGTGGTGCCTGTGGTGGACTCAGTTGTAGTACCAGTTGTAGGGCTGGTTGTGGTGCTGGTCGTGCCATCAGTGCTGGTTCCTGTCGTACCAGTAGTGGACTCAGTTGTAGTACCAGTCGTAGCACCAGACTCGGTGGTGGTAGCGTCTGTGGTACCGCTGGTGTCTGTCGTGGACTCAGTAGACTCAGTGGTCGTGGAGTCGTCAGACTCAGTCGTGCTAGTGGTGGACTCAGTAGCCTCAGTGCTGGTACCGCTAGTGCCCGTGGTGGACTCAGTTGTAGTACCAGTGGTAGGGCTAGTTGTGGTGCTGGTCGTGCCATCAGTGCTGGTGGTACCAGTCGTGTCTGTGGTGGACTCAGTAGCCTCAGTGGTGGACTCAGACTCAGTCTGGGTCGTAGAGGTGCTGGATGCGGGTGGTAGTTGTCTCAAACCAACCAAACCGGGGAAGACACGGCTAGAAGGGCCAACGAGGACATAAGTTGTCTGGCTTTGGCGACCACGTGCTACCCGACGGCCACGTCCGCGGCCTTCACTACGGCGTACCTCAATCTCGTTATCATCATCGTTGTCGTCATCATCGTTGTCGTCATTACTGTTAGCGGGAGAGACAACATATGCAACTTGGCTAGTTGAGAGCGAATCAACCGTGAAGAGTTGAATATAAGTGGTTTGGGCTGTGAAGCTGCCGCTAGCTGTACCGCTAGACGCACCACCCGTTGTAGTCGTCGTGGTGCCACCCGTTGTACCACCTGTGGTTGTGCCAGTTGTACCGCCAGTTGTACCGCCTGTAGTGCCACCCGTTGTACCACCCGTTGTACCACCCGTTGTACCACCCGTTGTACCACCAGTGGTCGTGCTGCCAGTGGTCGTGCTACCTGTAGTTGTGCTGCCAGTGGTTGTGGTGCTGCCAGTAGAGCTGATACCAATACCACCTACATTGATTTCTGCTTCGCCAACACTATTGCCTTCTAGTTTGTTAGTACCTACTTCAATCTTGAATTTGGTGTTAGCTTCGGTGCTCTTGTAGCCAAGTTCACCTGTAGCCGTATCAAGCTGAGTTGTACCAACGCCTTGACCTTCAAGCGTGAACTTGGTGTCACCCTTGAAGGCAATGTTTCCAGTTACGCCAGTGCTGTTGATACCGCCAAGTTTGAAATCGGTAGGACCATTGCTGGTACCCTCAACCTTGAAGCTTGCACCTTCAACTTTGAAGTCTGTCTTGCTGCTGGCGCTATCAAAATCAATTGTGCTGTTGGTGCCAGTAGTGCTAGCAAAGGTGGTCGTACCTTGGCCTTGACCTTCAAACTTGAATTTGGTGTTGCCACTGCCGATCGGAGTGCTAGGAGGCAAGTTTGGTGTTGTGCTACCACCAGTAAAGCGATAGTCAGAAGGTAGAGCGATCGAGCCACCACCAGGCAGGTTAGCTTCGAATTTACCGCTGTATAGCTGACCATCTTGCGCTTTGAATGAGCTAGCAGATTCCTGCGACAGAGTTACCCCGGTGATAGGCAAGAAGATTGGGGGAGCAGAACTGTCTGTGGAGCTATTGGTGGAAGTATTAGTGGAAGTATTGGTTGAGGTATTGGTGGAAGTATTGGTCGAAGTATTAGTGGAAGTATTGGTTGAGGTGTTAGTTGAAGTGTTGTCTGAGGTATTGCTGGAAGTGTTGCTGGAGCCACTCGCACTTGTTAGTGGGGTGATCAACGTACCGCCGATCAAAGTGTCGGGTGCAAAAGAGTTGAGTTTGAAATCCAGAGTTGTTTTTACATTCTGGAAAAATACTGGGTTGCCTGTAGCAGTAAAGGCACGGCCAGAGAGCAAGCCTTGTAGCTGTCCAGTTTCACCGCCCTTGGGTACACCAGTGGTGGAATCTAGTCTGCCAGCAGTCGGAGTAAAGCGAGAATTAACCGTTACACCAGCTGCCGTTTCTAATCTAAGTTGACGGGTTCTGGCATCAAATAGAACTGTGTCGCCACCTGAAGTAGAGGTAGAGGTAGTAGAAGTAGTGCTCGTAGTAGTATTTGTGTTGGTGACACCAGGAACGAAGAAGGAAGCATCACCGCTCGTTCGACCGCCAGTTACCGCAATCTCAGCCCGAGCGGTCGTTGAGATCGCCAAGCTTCCAGCCAAAAGACCCAAACAAACAACATACCGGGTTGATTGATTAATCACAGAAGAATCCTCACTGAACGGTGAATAAACAACAAACAGAAAACGCGACTCTAGCAGCAGGCAATTCAACCAAGTACCGAAATTTTTAGTCTAGATAATCCTGAGCTGAGTCTTGCTAGAGAGTAAGTAATAGAATCAGTAGATGTCTAAAAGGAAACAAAATTTAGAGGGTATTAGCAATTACAGTTTTCTGGAAACGCTTCACCTAAGCTGAGTGCAAAAGTTAGACGGCTTCAGGGTTGCTGGTCTGCATGGATACCCGTATGTGTTTAGAACGCTACTTGAGAGTGGAAGTTCCCGGTTTGGGCTGTTTATTTTTTGAGTGACAAAATTGTATTCAGAGAAGGAAGTGTAGCCATCACTGCACTCTCATTCAGCAGCCCTAGTCTCTAATTAACTCCGGAGTCCGGGTAGATGTCTCCACCTAAGAACGCGATCGCCTGTATCTTTGCTACCTCGGCTTGAGAATAATTCTAGAGACTTAGTTCTACCACTCATCTGGTGATATACACAGCTTAAATTCCAGTTCTAGAGTACTCACAGAGTTAGCAAGTGTAATCAGGGTTTTTGCATCTTTATTAAAACTTTGTACCTAGCTGTAAGCTCTAGGTTGATAGTGTACAGGCTCATCCTAATATCACTGATGACTGAAGCCTGATCACCAATTGCGATGCAAGAGCCAATCATGTAATTGATTGAGCGCCAAATAGCTGATTTGGCAATATCTCCAAGCAATTGATGATATCTACCGTTTTAGGTTTTTCGCTATTTTCTAGTCATTAGGGCTAGGTGTAATATGCCCTTTCCTAAGTAGCGTCACCTGAAAAGTTAGTAGTCAATACAGTACTGACGTATGTTCATACTGACGGTGTAACGCTTTATATACTGGTGACAAAACTATACGCAAGTACTGAATTGTAAAAATACTTGAGTTGATGCGTTTGGTTGATTGATATGGCGAATACTACCGTGAACGCACGCAATTAATATAGATTGTTGCCACAAGATCTCTACGGAAAATCCACGATCGCAGAGCCAATGAATCACGCCCGCTAAAAGGTTCTAAGAAATATTGGCAATCATCTGGTCCAGCAAGTCCGAAAAATGCTGTCGTTCTGATGGTGAGATTCCGGTTAAGGCGCTGTCGCGGATTTCCACTGCGATGGGGGGCAAAACTTCACGTAGCTGTTCCCCTGCATCTGTCAACCAAATTCGCCAAATTCGTCGATCTTCGGAGTCCCGTTCCCGCCGGATCAGTCCTCGCTCTTCCATGCGGTCTAGCACTCCGGTTAGGGTGCCACCTACTTGTTGTAGTTTCTCGCTGATGCTAGAGGTTGCTAAGCCGTCTTCCTCCCACAAGCAACACAAAACTACCCAGTGAAAGGGAGTTAGGCCGAGAGGTTCTAGTCGTTCTTGAAACTTACGACTGAGAAGCTGGGATAGCAACTTAATCCGATACCCAATGCCTTGTGGAGCCAGTACTTCCTGCCATTCTTTAGGTAATTTTGGCTGGACAGGAGAAGAGGTCATCGCAGCTCCTAAAAGCTTTGCTTAGCATACTTAGTATTTTAGGGTGGTGTATTTGATTTTGCCTATTGGTTAGCTTCAGATTTCCCGAAAATAGCTAAAAAATAGCCCCCAGAGGTCTTTGGGGGCCAGCTCCTAAAGGAGTGATGAGGTAACATTGGTACAAATGTATTGTATAGCTAGGTGACTTGTCAAGTCTCTGTTCGAGGATTAATCGCTGCGGCATGGCCTCAGTGGAGTGGGTTGAGATAGAAGAGATAGGCGCGATCGCAGTTTTGACAAATTAAATACTGAATTAGTCCACTAAGAGCTGAGTTGCATAGGAAATTGTATCGGTAAATACAGAACGAACTGCCCCGAAATTGGTGCAATCATTTTTACTTCCTCAATATCCTCAGGGTTTTTAGACAGGCAACCGTCTGGTTTCAAAACTATGCAGTTGCCCTCGTAGTCAGCAGCCTGCAATTGCGAAGTTAAGGGGGCGCTCTACCATACGTAGGGCTGCATTGTTTGATACAAGTTCATTTCTTGACTCCATGCCTAAGTAGCGGCTTGATTAACCAAGTTGTCTCCTGAGCCATTCATCGATTCGTTTATGAAGGAACGTTCAGTCGCAATGTCAAAACTAATGCTCACCCAAAAGTCGCGAGGCAGACGTAAACAGCTGTCCTTGCCACGAGCAGCGAAATGGTTTTCTCCCGCTTGGTACGCCAAGATGCTCTCTCCGAGTTGGCAAGCTTGCATCCCTTTAGCTCTCATCATTGTGTTGGCTTGGGGTTATGCTGCTGTTGCTCAGACCGCTCCTGATCTAGCCGCTGTTGCTCAGACAACCGCAGATCTGAGAGTTGGCTTAGATACGATGTGGGTCATGGTGGCAGCAATGCTGGTGTTCTTTATGAATGCTGGATTCTGCATGCTAGAGACTGGCTTCTGCCGTCAGAAGAATGCGGTCAACGTCTTAGCTAAAAACTTGATCGTCTTTGCCATGTCTACCATCGCTTTTTGGGTAGCTGGCTTCGGCTTGATGTTTGGCGGTGGCAATGACTTTATTGGTACTGATGGCGTATTTTTCCTGTCGGGAATTGATAACAGCCCCGCAACCCTAGATGCATATCAGGGAGCCTATGGTTCGCTCAACTGGGCAGGCGTACCTTTGCTAGCAAAATTCTTCTTTCAACTTGCCTTTGCAGGAACTGCTGCCACGATTGTCTCTGGTGCGGTAGCTGAGCGAATTAAATTCGTTGACTTCCTAATCTTTAGTTTGTTGTTGGTTGGAATTGCTTACCCCCTCACAGGACACTGGATTTGGGGCGGCGGCTGGCTGGCAAAAGCTGGTTTCTTTGACTTTGCAGGTTCAACTGTGGTTCATGCCGTTGGAGGCTGGGCTGCATTAATGGGAGCAATTATTCTCGGCCCCCGCATTGGTAAGTACAACGAAGATGGTACCTCCAATGCGATGCCTGGTCACAACATTGCGATCGCTACCTTAGGTTGTTTGATTCTATGGCTGGGTTGGTTTGGCTTTAACCCAGGCTCTACGATGGCTGTTAGCTGGCAAATCGCTCATATTGCGATGACAACCAATATTGCTGCTGCTTTTGGCGGCTTGGCTGCCACTCTTGTCGCTTGGATTGTGTTGGGCAAGCCTGACCTCTCGATGGTGATCAACGGCATTCTGGCAGGGTTAGTTGCAGTCACAGCATCTTGTGCGTTCATACCAGTTTGGACCTCTGCCATCATCGGTACTGTCGGCGGTGTAATCGTTGTATTTGCCGTCCTCTGGATTGACCGCATGAAAATTGATGACCCTGTGGGAGCTATCTCGGTTCACCTAGTCAATGGCGTTTGGGGTACGATCGCTCTGGGTCTTTTTGCTGTTGGGCCTAATGTCAAAGTCGGTCAAGATATTTTGTACACTGCTGGTCCTAGTAGAGGTTTCTTGCTAGGCGGTGGTTTTGGGCAACTTGGCGCTCAACTCTTAGGTACTATTTCTGTTGCCTTGACTATAGGAATCCTCTCAGCCATCTTCTGGTTGGCCCTGAAAGCAACCTTGGGTATTCGGGTATCAGCCGAAGAAGAGCTGAAGGGTTTGGACATTGGCGAACATGGCATGGAAGCTTATAGCGGTTTCCTTAAGGATGCTAGTGGTATGTCCAGCAGTACCATTCGCTAAGCTTCTATGGTGCTATTGCAATGAAGTTGGGCACCTACCTAATGAAATCTGATTGAATTAGTATTTGCAATTCAAAAGGCTGCTAGAGCTTAAGGTTCTGGCAGTTTTTTGATTTTTGCTGGGCTAATGAGTTGCAAATCGATAGCCAGCTTTATCAGCGAACCCTAGTTGCGACTAATTTTTTGGACGAATGCCAGATTGCGACTACAATCTGATTCAAAATGACGTTGAGTGTGGTGCAGTGCCTACTCGCTCTCGAAAAATCGTTCCTGCTTGGGCCTTGTTGTCGGTTGTAGCCAATGGCTTCCTGCTATTGACCGTGCTGCTATTGCTGCGAGGGTACAGTTTACCGTGGCTTGCCAAGGCTAGTGCGGCTGCAAACCAGAGTCAGCTACCGCGCTCTACTGTCTCTGCAACGCCAGAGTTGGGACCGCGTCATCAGCTTACCTACGACCAATGGTTGACTCTCTTGCAGCAAGAAGCTAAGGCCGCAGCGACAGACCGCCCCAAGCGCCTGAATATACTGGTGGGAGATTCTTTGAGCCTTTGGTTTCCACCTGAGTTGTTGCCAACGCAGCAAAGCTGGTTGAACCAAGGTATTTCTGGAGAAACTTCGGCTGGGCTCCTCCGCCGTCTAGAGTTGTTTGACGAGACCCAACCAGAAACAATTTTTGTCCTAATTGGCATTAACGACTTAATTAGAGGGGTAGGAGATGCGGATTTGCTAGAAAATCAGTATCGGATTATCCGCGACTTGCAGCAGGTACATCCCCAAGCTCAGATTGTTTTGCAGTCAATATTGCCGCACGCAGGCGATCGCGCTACTTGGCAAGGCAAAGACCGCCTGAATGCAATTTCTAATGACCATATTCGTCAGCTAAATCAGGAACTCAAAGCGATCGCCGAGGAAGCGGGAGTACATTTCCTCGACTTACACCCCCTATTTACAGATGCTCAAGGCAATTTACGGACTGACTTTACGACGGATGGTTTGCATCTGAGCACTCAAGGCTACTTAGTCTGGCGATCGGCCCTACAACTTTTCCGGGAAATGAAATTGGCACCCCTAACTGCACAAAGCTAGATTCATTCTGAACATGTTGAGTCTCTAGTTCTGTGCCTAATCCCGAACTGGGATCTTCAACTACCTTCATCCCTCATCCCTCATCCTTTAAACAGACAGCAGGTTGATTGACGATCGCCTCTAAATTCACCGACTTCATCAACTCGGCCCAACTAGCTGCCAAGTTTGCATCTTGGGGGCGGGCACAGCGTTGATCTAATAGAGTTTCGACCGTATCAAACCAAAGTCCATTTTGGGCGTAGATCGCAGGGCGATCGCGAGGAGTGGCGTGCTTTAGCTGTTGAGCAACGGTTGAGCTGGGGACGACTCGTTGCACCCAACCATCGACTATTATGTCTTGCGAGCGATCGGCAGGATTGCAAATGAGGGCCACAGACCAGCGATAATCTTGGCCAAGTTTTAACGGAGGCAAATTCACATCGGTTGGCAAGGATAAGCTAGCAATTCCCGCCTCACCTGTGATGCTAAACGTGGTTTTGTAAATTAGGTTGCGGTTGGCTTGCTTGGCATCTACGTCATACAGGGTAAACTCCACCAGAGGCGCATTGGTTGACGGCAGAGCCCAGAAAAATCGAGGATAGGCTGCGGTCGTCAATCCTAAATTGGTATCGGGTGACAAGGCCACTAAGGGGCCAGAGCTAGTGGGCAGGCACTCGATTAAGCCGTTTCCCCGTGAACCTGCTCCCTGTCGCCGACCTGGAATTTTGGGGCTGGGTGGGGCGGCTGGTGCAGGCCCTCGTACCCTAGGAGCCTCCAGCGAAGGTGGCAAAAACGCTCTAGTCCCTGCTCCCACTCGCCGACCTGGCAGTTTGCGACTGGTGCCTCTAAACTGCATTGCCGAGACTGGCTGAAAACTGCTTTCCACCCAGCATGACAAACCTATCGTTAACCCAACAGCGATAAAAGTTTTGTAAACATTAACCTGAGTCATAAGAAAACTCTTGTGGATCAATTCAGCAGTGGCATCCTGTAGGCTCAGAGCTACGCTAGGAAACACAGCAGGAAGGGCCCATAAGGAGCTAGGGTTGCCACAATTGTAGACTCTTACTTACAAATCTCTGGTTCAGAATTTAAGACCGGAGGTACTTGACGTACAATCTTCTAGCTAGTCCTGCTTATACCTAGCGTCGAAACTTGAGCCGTAGATTTATAGAGGGCAACAAATTGTGCGGAAGCAGCAAGTGGGATGGAGCGTGAGAACAGATTTTTGGCAGTTTCTCTGGCTCCCAGGGGGACTCAGAGCAAAAGCTGTGGGGCTGTTAGCCACGACCTTAATACCGATGCCGCTCAACAGCACTTCTGCTTGGGCTAGTCCTATCCCTCCAGCTCCAGTGCTAGGGGAGCTAGGCAACCTGGTTGCTCAAAGTGTGCCTATTCCGCCTGTTGCTAATCCGCAACTCGACCCCAACCAAGACCGCTTCCTGCAACCCCCGCCGACTCTGCCACTTCCCACCCCGACCGAAAAAGAACCGCCAATCTTACCCACACCTACCCCAGAAGCGTCGCCTGCACAACCGGATGTCACCATTCCTGTCAAAAGCATTGAAGTGATTGGCAGCACGATTTTGGGGCCAGAGGAACTAGACCCGATCGTGCAGCCCTATGAAGGTCGTTCTTTGACCTTGGAGCAACTGCGGACTGTGGCCGATGCCATTACGCAGCTCTATCTCAACCAAGGCTATATCACTTCCCGCGCTGTCTTGGTGGATCAAACGATTACGGATGGCGTCGTTAGGATTCGCGTGATTGAAGGCAGTTTGGAACGCATTGACGTAGAAGGAAATCGTCGGGTTAACACGAGTTACATTCGCGATCGCATTCAGTTGGGGGCAAAAACGCCGCTGAAGAAAGATGCTCTGGAAGACCAGCTGCGCCTGCTCAAAATTGACCCTTTGTTTCAAAACGTTGAGGCGAATTTACGCGCGGGAGAGCAACTCGGCCAAAGTATCTTAACTGTCCGGGTTACAGAAGCGAATCCGTTTGATTTTTACTTGAGTGCTGATAACTATTCACCGCCCAGCGTCGGCTCTGAGCGGCTAGGGGTGAGTGCTGTGCATCGCAACTTAACCGGGCTCGGCGATCAACTCGCAGGTGCTTACTACGTTTCTACAACGGGTGGTGCTGAGTTGTACGACTTCAGTTACCGAGTCCCGATCAACGCCATGAATGGCACGATTCAATTACGAGCCGCTCCGAACGACTACAAAATTACTGACCCCCAGTTTTCGGCCCTAGGCATTCGCGGCAGTTCTGAGTTATATGAGATTAGCTACCGTCAGCCTTTGGTGCGATCGCCCCGTGAAGAATTAGCGCTCTCTCTGGGCTTTACCTTCCAAGATGGGCAGACTTTCCTGTTTGACAATATTCCCAACCCCTTTGTGCTCGGCACGGGGCCGAATGGCATTAGCCGTACCAGCGTGATCAAGTTTGGTCAAGATTATGTCAAGCGTGATCCGGGCGGAGCTTGGGCCTTGCGATCGCAGTTTAATGTTGGAGTGGATGTTTTTGATGCCACCACCAATCCTGATCCAATTCCCGATGGGCGTTTCTTTAGTTGGTTAGGGCAGGCTCAGCGCGTTCAGGTACTGGGTACGGATAATTTGCTGATTGCTCAGTTAGACTTACAGCTCACACCCGACAGTCTCTTGCCGTCGCAGCAGTTTGTGATTGGTGGGGGCCAATCAGTGCGTGGTTTCCGGCAAAATGCCCGCTCTGGAGATAACGGTGTCCGCTTTTCGCTCGAAGATCGGATTGCTTTGCAGCGCAATGAAGCAGGAGTCCCCACTCTGCAACTCGCCCCATTCTTTGACCTAGGCGCTGTGTGGAATGAGGCCAGAAACCCCAACGAAATTAACAATGAGCGGTTCTTGGCTGGAGCAGGCGTAGGACTCCTGTGGCGACCCGTTGCGGGTTTAAACATCCGGCTAGATTATGCTTTTCCTCTACTGGATCTCAGCGATCGCGGCCAGAATGCCCAAGACGAAGCAGTCTATTTTAGTGTGGTCATTCGACCTTGACGGGGGAGCTTTACCAAGGGTTGCCAACCATTGTGAAGGCGGCCCAATAGTAAGGATGGGAAAGTTCGCGATCGCCTAAATTCCTCCAAACTGTTACTAGGGTTGCCTCAAGGGATTTTTAGCAAGTCCTAGCGCGTGCTATTGGGAGCAGAAGTTCGGGAACGAGGAGTGGGACTGGTAGAACGAGAATCGGTTGCTGGAGAATTGGTTTGAGAGCAACACTGCACCAAAGGAGCCTTGGCGACAGTCTCTAGCCCCACCGACTTCAGCACAGTTTCCCAATCCGTATTTAAGGTGCGATCGCGGGGGTTGGCTCGGCGTAACTCACTCAGGCTCTTGAGAGTATCGTTCCAGATGCCTGCTTTTGCATAGATAGCAGGGCGATCGCGTGGGGCGGCTTTGGTCAGTTGATTTCCTAAATCTCGGCTGAGGGCTACCCGTTGCACCCATCCTTGGACAAAATCAACGGCTGAAGGATCGGACGGATTGCAGATTAAAGAAAACGTCCAAGAGTAATTCTTGTTCACTTCTAGCGGCGGTAAGGTCGCATTTGCGGGCAAGGTGACGTTAATGACTCCTGGCGACCCAGTAATTGCGAAAGTTGTTTTGTAGATCTCCTGTTTCTTCTCATTGTTCAGCACAAATTCAGCGGTGCGTGCTGGTGTGGGCGGAATGAACCAAAAGAAGGTGGGATACTTTTCGGCAGTCAGCCCTAGATTGGTGTCGGGGATCAAGGCTACCAAGGGTTGCTTAGGATTCGTGCAAGGCCCACGAGTGCCAGCCCCCACCCGACGACCTGGCAGACGGCGTTTGACTGTGCTTGATGGTTGCTGGGTTTGAGCGAGAGTGAGTGTGGGCCAGCTACAGACAAATAACCCTAGAGAGAGGGCTAGGCAAGTTTTCAGCAAAGTTGTCCGGGATTGTTTCTGACGCATACTGATCACCCGTATGGGGATGTTAAACATCGCAAGGGCCAATTGTGAGAGGAGTGATGCAAATACGCCCTATAACTGAAGACCCATAACTGAAGATTCATCGGCAAGGCGATCGCATCCGCAAAGTAGTGTGTCTTAATTAGCTCCCTCAGTGAGAATCCACCGTTTTGGTTTCTATGTCTACTTTGGCTACAAAAGTTTTCTCTGGGTTTGCACCTCCTGCGCCATGACAGATAAGTATTCATTTAGCCAGTTCAACAAAGCCTCAGGGACATTTGCTCAGAGACAGTACTTGCACCCATCTCTGTATTCCTGGTCTTAGTAAACCCAGAGCCTACTGGAGTTAACCATGCTCCCAGACCTGAATCAGCTAGACCCAGAATTCAAATCTCCCTAATTTTGATTGGAGGATGTCACTATGGTAAGTCGCTTTTTTCACTGCTGAGCTTCACCCATCCGTATGAACCTAACAAGCAAACCTAGGCGATCGCGCGGCGCACCAAGATCACAGTGCATTGACTGTTCCGGGCGATCGCTTCGGGAATATTGCCTTTGATCGCTTGTTGCAGCATCCCTTCCCGGCTAGCTCCTAGGGCGATCACATCACAGCGTTCAGTTTGGGCCAACCTCACCACCGCCTCAGACACGGAAGACCCCCAGACAGGCGTGACCACCACGGGAGTTGCCAGACGACGATCCAGCGATCGCGCAGCTTGGTCGAGTGCGATGGTGTTGGGTTTTTGCTCGTTGGGTTCAAACACTTGACAGAGTTTAATCAGTGGTGTTTCTCCCAGAGACGTGAGAGCAGGCAGGAGTTGGACAGCATATTGAGCGTTTGGCCCCCCTGCGATCGGCACTAACCAGCGATTAAAAGTTTCTGCACCCTGTAATCTAGCCAAAACGACATCACAAGCGGCCTGCCGAATAACGGTATCCACGGCTCCCCCAAACACTCGTCCTGGTGTGGAGGTGTTGCCTTTCCAGCCCATCAAGATCAGGTCAATATGGCGCTCCTTAATGGTTTCTAGAATCGCTTGCGACACATCATGGGCGACCCGAATTTGGGTGTGTACCGGAATCTGCCAAGCTCGGCCCAGGTTTTCTGCCTGTCGTAACAACCTCCGGCTCTTTGCCGTGCTGACAGCGGTTTCTTCGGGAGAACTGCTGCGTGGAATCAGCACCACTTGCAAGCATTCAATTTCTAAGTTGCGATCGCGGGCAATGGCAGTGGCGAGGCGAATCAGAGAAGCTGCGGTCTGGGGATTGCTCAAGGGCAACAATAAGCGACCCCGACCCAAAGCGGGCGATCGTGTTTGGTACACCACATAAGACGCTTCGGGCTGTGGTCCTACTTGCTCGGTCTTGCCGCTGAGTTGATCCGATTGCGCCCGAATAATGTCGGCTCTCGTAATAATGCCCACGAGCTTGCGACCTTCTGTGACGGGCAAACGGCTGATTTTGTAGCGATTGAGCAAATACAGCACATGAGATAGGGGATCTCTCGGGGTGACGGTGACAGGCTGCGGCGTCATTAAGGCTTGTAGCGGCGCGGTTTCGGAGAGTTGTAACTGTCCTTGGTTGCCCAGATCGGTTTGGGTGACAATGCCGACCAACTTGCCTTGATCCACTACCGGAAAGCCCCGATGATGCGATCGCGAAAATGCCTGCATTACCTCCTCTAAAGTCATCTGACTCGACAGCGTTTCCACCCGCCTTTGCATGATGTCGGCTGCGGTTAAGCCAGATAAACGGCCTTCGATCGGGGCTTCGTCCTCCAAATAAATGCCATTCCAAGCCAAGAGCTGCTTGTAAATCGAGCCACTGGCGATCGCTTCGGCCACCAAGTAAGCCACCACCGAACTCATCATCAACGGCAACACCAAATTGAAGTCGGTGGTTATCTCAAACACAATCACGATCGCGGTAATGGGGCCGCGAGTCACAGCGCTGAAGAAAGCACCCATTCCCGTCAGTGCATAAGTGGTGGGAGAACCAATGGCGATCGCCAAATCAGGCGGCACTCCCAACCCCGCTTGTAGGGTTTCGGCAAAGAAACTGACTAAATAACCTAAAGCTGAACCGAGAATCAGAGACGGCGCGAACAAGCCGCCTGGCGCCCCCGAACCATATGCCACCAAAGTCAGCAGGAATTTGCTCACAAAGGCTAGGGCCGTAATTTTCCAGCCCGCTCCCCCTGTCACCAACATTTCTTGGAGTCCAGTATTATCGCGCAGGGTAGCAGGCAGAAAGGCCACAACTAGGCCCGACAGCAGCCCAGCTAAGCCAATCCGCATTGGCAACCCCCCCACCCGTGGCAACTTGCGGTTCAATGCCAAGCTGACGAAAATGCCTTTGCAGAATAGAGCCCCCAACAATCCTGCCAAAACTCCTAACAGCAAAAAGAGCGGAATTTCTTGAAGGGAAAACTTGGCATGGGAGGTTGTCAGGTTCATATTCAGTCCATGCCCCCCTAGCAACCGGGAAACCACCCCACCCACAAAAGAAGCCAGAATCGCGGTGCCAAGGGTTAGGTTAGAGACATCCTGCAATAGTTCTTCGACGACAAAGATCACACCCGCGATCGGAGCATTAAACCCAGCCGCTAAGCCCGCCGCCGCCCCAGCCGCTAGTAACTGGCGCTGATAGTCGGGAGACGTGGGCACCCAGCGGCTAAACTGTGCGGCTAACGCTGCTCCTACTTGCACCGTTGGCCCCTGGCGTCCCAAGGTTAATCCAGACCCCAGCGATAACATAGTGCTCGCTAGCTTGACCAATGCCACTCGCAGATTGAGGGCGATCGGTACATAGGCCAGGGCTGCTTTTACCTGAGGAATGCCACTGCCTGACGCTTCCGGTGCTAAGCGCTGAATCAACCATCCCGTCAAGCCACCGCCCACTAAACCAATGCAGGGCAAAACTATCCAAGCTGGAAACTCATGAGTGGCGGCGATGCGCCAGCCTCCCACCCAGCCTGCTCCTTGCTTGAGTAAGACGGCTGCTAGGGCAGAGACTAAACCAATGGCGCAAGCCTCAAAAATCGCGAGGCGTTTGGGCCGCAGAAATTGACGGAGATGCTGGGGAAGAGAGAGATACCACATCAGGCCGCAGCTCAGTAGTAGATAGCGGATTAAGCCTGGATGACTTTGCCAAGAGCCAACTCAGCAGCGAGCAGCCCCTCGCTTAGATTGGCTGCATAAACTTCTAGGACTCTGCCACAGTCGATGGAGGGTTTGGCAGGCGGTGGAGGCAGGTAAAACTTACCCCCAATCACCGATCAAAACCATGTGGTGAAGTACTAGTTTTAGTATCGGACGAAAAATTGCTGTGTAGAGGTTCACCTTTGAGCAATCTGCATTGGAAATTGACTCAACCTGCATCAAAGGTGCCCAAGCTTTGGGAGTGAACTAACGATCAAGCTGAGCGATCGCTCCCTCCCATATAGTACTTTGTGGCCCTTACTGTCGCCCTTACTGCCGACCTGTGACAGACAGCCCTTCCACAATCAGCGAAGGAGTGTAGCAAGAGCCGTTCCAATCAGCATCTCCGCCAATCTCTACGAGTTGCTTGAGCGCTGTGTAGACATTGCCTGAAATCATGGTGTCTTTGACGCGGCCTACAATCTGACCTTGCTTGACTCGGTAGCCTAAATCCACATTCACCGAGAAATCCCCCGAAATGCCTGCGCCACCCCCCAGCATCTGATCAAGCACTAAGCCTTCATCCAAGCTGGCGATCAAGCCTAGGAGGGACTTGTCGGCAGTTGTGTTAGTCATCATTGCACTCGGCTCAATCAACAAATTAAATAAACCTGGAGTGGGATAGCTGCCTAGACCTGGACGGAAGCCGTTGCCTGTGGTGCCGCTCCCCAGAAGACGCCCGCTGGTGCGATCGGTGTAGAACAGTTGCAGAATCCCATCTTGGATGAAAACGAGGGGGCGAGTGGGCGTGCCTTCATCATCAAAGGGGCAGCTAAAGGGGCCACGATTGGGATGCTGAGAGATTGTTAGCGCATCGGAGACGACTTGTTCTCCTAGGCGATCGCTCCAAGGCGAGGCGCGTTCAATCACCTGCTTGCCGCTGAGTGCTGCCTGTACTGTGCCCCAGAGCATATCAGCTGCTTTGGAGGTAAATAAAATGGGGACTCGACCATTCGGAGATGGCACATTTTCTTTTGCCCAATCCAAGCGTTGCAGCACTTCTTGAGCCAGAGCCACGGGGTCTAAGTTGCCGCGCTGAATTTGTCCATCCGAGACGCTGAGAAAATCATCCCCCCGAATCCACTCCGCTGACAGAAAACAGCTGAGCGTAGTATCGGTGTAGCTAAAATCTAACCCTTCTGAGTTGATCAAGCGGGTACTCTCCGCTTCGCACTCCCATTCAGCCGTACACAAGCTTTCTGGATAAGCTTCCCGGACTAGGGCGATCGCTTCTTTGCCCCAACCGACGAGTTGCTCAATTGCGATCGCTTCTCCCACATCGGGGTAAAAGACTTTGGAGCCTGCCGTCAGCTCGATTGTCTCTGGCTCATTGAGTTCGCTAAGCGCTAAGGCCCGCTCTACCAATGCCTGTGGCTCTACAGGACCATAGGCCACGGCTAAACCGGGACGACCATCCTTCCAAAGGCGCAAGGCTGTGCCCTCGGCCTGGGTACTCTCTAGCTGCTTGAGGCGATTGGCTTCAAAGAAAACAGGACGGGAAAGCGATCGCGATTGAAACACTTCCGCTGCTTCTGCACCTGCGCGGGCGGCTAGCTCCAACAGTTGTTCTGCTGGCATCTCTGGCTGTAGTTCGTCAAGACCCATAAAATCTGTGGACGAGTGAAGCTAACTGGGAAGCAGGCAGAGTTTACGTGACTGATTAATCGCGTCACTTCTTCCACCTGGGATCACTTTACGCTAGATTGGAACCCAATTTAAGCGAGATTCAGTTCCTGTAGTAACCAAAAGCCTGCAAAAGATTCTGCTTCCGGATCAGACTGTACTGCCAGGAAATGCACCTGCTGTGCGGCTGCTTTGGCCTGCTCAAATCCTTGAGCTTCCATTTGTAGCTGAGGTGTGGCGAGATTGGCCAAAATCCAGCGATCGCTCATCCCCGTTTCTAGCAACAATCTTGGTTTGGCTGCGCTAGTATCCATTTTGAGAAACGCCAACTCTAACCCAGACATCCAGCCAGCTAGGGCCAAAGCTCTATAGGAAAAAATGATCAGCCCTGGAATCTTGGTATCGGGCGCTAATTTGAGTATTTCTAGCGGAAAAGCTCTGGTAAAGGCAATTTCCCACTCTGACATCTCAGCCAAGGCGCTAGCCTCCAAGCTGACGAAAGCCCACTGCTGGCCCACTAGTGCATCCGGTAAGGGTTGCGGTGTTCTAGTTTCGTAACTAACGGACGGATTCACCCCCGGTTGAAAATCTGGATGACCGGGATAAACCACTTGTTCGCGCTCTTGCAACCAATGGTTGAGCGCAAATGTCCGACGGCTCACTTCACAAGCAATGCCTAAGTCTTCGCAGGCTTTGTTGATCATGTTCGTCATCTGACGACGAAAGAAGTGAATCTCATCGGGGGGCTGAGGAGCTTGGGCGATCGCATTTTGCAAAGCTTCCTGCAACCACAAAGAGTTTACCTGGGTGCTAGGGCAGTACTGGGCGTAGCGAAAAAAGGTTTCGGCTTGGTGGTTGGCCTCTGAGGGGCTTTCACATACCAATATTTCCCACAGCTTCTTGCCGCTTTCGTCCAAAATCGGACGTGAATAAAAATCTAATTCCCAAACGGTACCCATACAGCAATCCGCAAATCAAGGAGCCAGAGCAGAAACAACGATCTGCTCCATTACCAGTATCGGTGACACTGGTTCTGAGAGGTACGACAACTTGCAGGCAAAGCGATCGCTCTGACAGGCACGAGTTTGCCAAAAGCTAACACTCCAGGGCTCTACCAGGGCTATAGATGATGCTAGAGCAAAGAAGAAAGCGGTTTCTGCTTACGGATATCCATCATGTCAGCCAAGTTAGCTTCGCCCCAATCGAGCGGATGGCTTTCGTTCTCCGGAACCACGGTGACGACTGGTTCTATGACCACTGATGCTGTGGCGTATTCTGCCTGACGCATCCGCATCGGTTCTGTGGAAACAACCGTAGCAGTTGCACCCTGCGATCGCTGCCCTGCCACTGTCCCCACTTTTTTGCGCCGCGTTGGTGAGCTAGAACGACGAGTCGCTTTAGCAGACTGGCGTTTCTCAGGGGCAGGTGAGCGCGATAGCATCGCTCGCTGTTGCGACTTGAGCTGGGATAAATTGGGTTGCGAGTTGGGCCGAGATTCTCCCTGCTCAATCCGTCGAGAAATGAGGATAGAACCTGCTGCACAACCAAGAGCCACAGCTCCAAACAGCAATAGATTGAGATCTTTCTCATCCAATTCAGGGGGTTGCGGCTTTGCTGGAGCCGTGGCTATTCCTGGCTCTGTGGGTTCAATGGGACCAGGGTAAATCAGCTTTTTAAGCGCAACTCCTCCTAGCAGCAGTACCAGAACTAGGGAGATTCCCCAAAGGATAAAAGGATACTTTTGGACGATTTGTGCCGTACTGTCCAAAAGCGGTCGCTGAGTCCGATGAGGATGAGTCTGGTTAACCATAGCTACTTTACTTCTTGGCTAGGGAGTCCAAAGTGGTCAGGATTGAGGCTTTAGCTAGAATGCCCATTTGCCTCTGATTGTACTGAAGCGATCGCTTTCTGGCCAAAAATTTGGAACTAAAGATTAGAACCAAAAATTTGGAAGTTGGCTTTAAGAATGTCGCTCCAAGGCGAACTGAATCAGTTGATCGACTAGGGTCGGGAAGTTAACCCCACTAGCTGCCCACAATTGAGGATACATGCTAGTAGCAGTAAAGCCAGGTAATGTATTGATTTCGTTAATCAACACTTCCCCCGTAGACTCCACATAGAAGAAGTCAACTCGCGCTAATCCCGCTGCATCAACTGCTGCAAATGCTTGTAAGGCCATTGCTTGCACTTGATCAGCGATCGTCTCCGGTAGGGGAGCAGGAATGAGCAAATCGGCTCGCCCTTCGGTGTATTTCGTTTCATAGTCGTAGAAGTCACTAGTGTAAGTGATCTCCCCTACGATAGAAGCTTGCGCTTGATCGTTACCTAAAACCGCACATTCCACTTCTCTAGCCACGACTCCAGCTTCTACAATCAAGCGGCGATCGTAACTAGCGGCACTGTCTAACGCTGCTTCGAGTTGAGCCCGCGATCGCACCTTAGCAATACCGACTGAGGAACCTAGGTTAGCAGGCTTAACAAAACAGGGATAACCTAATGTTGCTTCAATTTCGTCGCATAGTTTCGGGTAAACACAAGGATTCGACCAAACCTGCGAACGATTGACTGTCATATATTTAACTTGCGCCAATCCTGCCTGAGCAAAAGCGCTCTTCATGGCAATCTTGTCCATTCCTACCGAGGAAGCCAGCACCCCTGACCCAACATAGGGTACTTGCATCAACTGCAACAAACCCTGAATCGTACCATCTTCCCCATTAGGCCCGTGGAGGATGGGAAACCAAACATCAATTTCGGCAGCTAGGGGTGGAAATTGCCAAAGGTGAGCGCGAGTAGCAGTTGAGGATGCTTCCTCAGAAGATAAGGGCACACCAGAGTCTAGAACTGACTGAGCGACTTCTGGAGCTTGCCAACAGCCATCTTTTTGGATGTAAAAAGGCGACACTTTGTACTTGCTAGGATTTGGCTCTGTCTTTAAAGCGTTAGCGATCGCGCGGGCCGAACGAATCGAAACTTCATGCTCCCCTGAGCAACCTCCAAACAGCAACCCCACCCGCAGCTTCGTCATGACTGAATCCTTCCGGCACAATCTATCGCAGCTAGCGTATCACACCCGCCTCGGCTTGCCAGAAGCAATTGCGAACAATTTTTTGGGATTGCTGGATGAGCGATCGCTAGCTTGATAATCAACGACAGTGAAGTACCCGACGCTGATTGCAAGCAATACAGCACGGGCTTCCTGTTTCAACAGCCGCTGCCTCCACCTTGCAAGCAAAGTACTGGTCTGACGCAGCTTCTGGAGGTTTTGGTCATGCCTGTATTAACAGCACATCCCACTGACTCCCGTGATAGTTGCCTACCACCCAGGCAGCAACCCGCCTTCCGCAGGTTGATAACTTTTGCTTTTGTTTCTCTTGGATTTACGCAATGGCGACCAGTTGGAGAAAACAGCTTCCCTGAGCTACCGATCTGCCTGCGGCAAGAGTCGAACCTCTACTTTGAAGTTTGCCTGTCTGTTCGATGCGGTCAGGTGGGTTGTTAAACCATCTGTATTATACCCTGAAATCCTTGCCATGAAAAGACTTCAAGCCTTTTATTTGCTCGATAGATTGGCGATTCGTCGCTCACCTACTCCACCCGCCTGTGGCATCGTTCGGGGTGAGACTCCTCATCGCCGGACTCCCTATCCCGACGCTAACTTTTCAAGTACAGCGCGGGGCTTCCGTCGCTAGCTAAGCGCAAACAGCGGGCACGACAGGTTGACCCGTCAGGCTGAAAGCTCGCACTTCAGTGATTTTGACTTGAACAACCTGGCCTTTGAGCGTGTTGATGTCACCAGGGAAGAAGGTGAGACGGTTGCCACGGGTGCGACCCATGACTTGCGTGGGATCTTTGCCATTTTGATCTTCTACCAAGACTTCTTCGATGCGGCCTAGGTAGCGCTGCGATCGCTCGGCGGCTTTGGTGTTGACTAGATGATTAAGGCGTTGCAGGCGATCGCTCTTGACTTCCTCGCTGAGTTGGTTGTCCCAAATGGCCGCAGGAGTGCCAGGGCGTGGCGAGTAAGCGGCTGTGTTGAGTAAGTCAAAGCCAATCTCATCGACCAGCTTCAGGGTATTCTCAAATTGCGCTTCGGTCTCACCGGGAAAGGCCACGATCGCATCGGCACTAATCGAGGCGTCGGGCATATAGCTGCGAATCGTGTCGATGATGCGACGGTATTTTTCTTGGGTGTAGCCGCGAGACATGGCCTTGAGAACTTCATTATCTCCAGACTGGAAGGGGATGTGGAAGTGCTCACAAACTTTTGGCAGCTCGGCACAAGCCTTGATTAAGCGCTCCGTAAAGTAGCGGGGATGGCTCGTGGCAAAGCGAATCCGCTCAATGCTAGGAACATCATGCACATAGTAGAGGAGATCGGTGAGGGTATGTTGATGCCGACCTTCGGGAGTGGCCCCAGGCAGATCGCGCCCGTAAGCATCAATGTTTTGACCCAACAGCGTAATTTCTTTGTATCCTTGCCGCCCTAGTTCCTCAATTTCAGCTCGGATTGCTTCGGGGGTACGAGACTGTTCAATGCCTCGGACTCCAGGAACTACACAGTAAGTGCAGCGTTCGTTGCAGCCATAGATTACATTCACCCAAGCAGTCACTTTACTGTCGCGTCGGGGCTTAGTAATGTCCTCAAAAATATGGACAGCTTCTGTCGCTACCACCTGATTGCCACTGAAGACTTGCTCTAGGAGATCTTGTAAGCGGTTGGCATGCTGGGGTCCCATTACTAGATCCAGTTCTGGCACCCGCCGTAACAGGGATTCGCCTTCTTGCTGAGCCACACAACCCGCTACCACTAAGGTCAAGTCAGGCTGCTCATGTTTCCTGCGAGCTTGCCGACCTAAGTAGGAATAAACTTTTTGTTCTGCGTTATCTCGAATCGTGCAGGTGTTATAGAGAATGAGACTGGCCTCATTCGGGTCCTCTGACCACTGAAAGCCCATGTCTTCTAAGATGCCAGCCATGCGCTCGGAGTCAGCCTTATTCATCTGACAACCAAAAGTAGTGATGTGATAGCGGCGAGAAGAGGTGGTCATAGGAAGCTACAGGCCAAGGATAACAAGTGTCAAACCTTCATTATAAATTTTTGTCGTCGCTCTGCCTGGGAATAGAAATCAATAATATGACTTTAAGTTCAATGAACTTAGAAAGTTTTTATCCAGTTGAGGGTGTGAAAAATGACGCAATAGAAACCTTTTAAACTTGTATTGGGTCTTAATTTCTGTGATGAGACCTTAATCAAATTTCTATAGTTATCAGGTTTTAATCTGCTATGGCGATCGCTGTGACTCGTACCTTTTTTTGTGGCTTAGCTCTAAGCGGGCTAGCCCTAGCAAGTCTCTTTGTAGGCTCGGCTAGAGCAGGCCAACCCGTGCTGAATCAAACCCCTCAAACTATTGAGCGCACCTTTGGCCGCCATCAGACTCGCCTTACCACTCCAGATGGCGTTACTTATACTTACTCCGCCACTCAGTTGCGCCAACTGTTTCCTCAATTTCCTCAAACTGCGTGGTCAATTACCTTCGTCAATAACCGCGCCAAATACATCAACCTGAACGTAGCTGCCAATCCCAACGTTGACGACTTCACCTACGACCAAGCAGAAGCCGCCAAATTCTTCCAATTCGTTTTTGGCTACCAACCCCCCACTTGGCAGGAACTATCAACCCAGTTCACAGGCAACACCACCATCTACGACTACCAATACTGCCTAGGAGACGGCATTGCCACCAGCTTCACCCGCATGGGCTACAAACAATTCGCCGACTTCATTCAGCTTTATTACGATCCCCGGTGTGAAAAGAAGTGAGGAGTCAGAAATCAGGAGTCAGGAAGCAAGAGCCAACAGCTACTACAGCCCAAACATCGAAACACCCATAGCTAGACTCATTTGGAGGGGGTCTGGGGGACGCAACCGTTCCTCAGCGGGGGTTTGGGGGCAAGTGCCCCCAAGCTTTGGGCTTAACCAAGCCAATAACTAAACCAAAGCAGGCTCCGGTAAAGCCCCCTGCATCCGCCTCAACCAATCAATCAAATTCGCCAACTGCTGCTCCACACCCAACACCCCTAAACCTCGTATCGTTACCTTACCCGACGTATAGACAAAGCGAGATTGCAGATGATCGGGCAGATTCGCCTTGAGCAGATTCCAAGCAGGCTCCTCCATTGGCGTTTCTAGCACCACATGCTGATTACCCTCTGGCTTGATCCGCGAGAAACCTAACTTCTTAGCAATTTGTTTCAGCTCCACAATCCGAATTAATTGCAGAGCTGCGGGCGGAATTGCACCATAGCGATCGCTCCATTCTGCCGCCGTTTGCATCAACTCAGCCTTCGTACTGGCTGAAGCCACCGCCCGATACGCACTCATCTTCTGATCCAGATCGGGGATGTAATCAGCCGGAATAAAGGCAGTCACACTGAGATCGATTTGCGTATCGTCCACCTTGGGAATCTCTTGGCCGCGAATCTCCCGAATCGATTCCTCCAACATCTCCATATAGAGATCGAACCCGATCGCGTCCATCTGACCCGACTGCTCTGCCCCTAACAAATTACCCACGCCGCGAATCTCCATATCCCGCATGGCGAGCTGATAGCCAGAACCGAGCTGCGTAAACTCCTGAATCGCTCGTAAACGCTGACGAGCCGTATCAGAAAGCTGGCTTTGCTTGGGATAGAGCAACCAGGCATGGGCTTGAATCCCCGCTCGACCGACACGACCCCGCAACTGATATAGCTGCGACAAGCCAAAGCGCTGAGCATCCTCAATCAAGATGGTGTTCACCCGTGGAATATCCAAGCCCGATTCGATAATTGTGGTACAGAGGAGAATATCCGCGTCCCCATTGCTGAAGGTGAGCATGGTGGATTCTAGTTCTGCCTCTGGCATTTGACCGTGAGCGATCGCTAGCCTTGCCCCTGGCACCATGTCGCGGATTTTAGTGGAAGTTTCCTCAATCCCCTCCACCCTGGGCACCACATAAAATATCTGACCGCCGCGATCGAGTTCTTGGCGAATTGCCGATCGCACCGTTTCAGAGTCGAAAGGAGACAAGTGAGTTTTGATCGGACGGCGAGAAGGCGGTGGAGTCGTGATTAAGCTCATTTCTCGCACTCCAGACAGCGCCATATAAAGCGTCCGGGGAATCGGTGTAGCGCTGAGCGTCAGCACATCCACTTGGGTTCTCAGGCTTTTAATCTTCTCCTTCTGATTCACCCCAAACCGTTGTTCCTCATCCACTACCAGCAAGCCTAGATCTCGGAAGGCAACGCCTTTACCCAAGAGTTGATGGGTGCCCACGACAATATCTAGCTCTCCGGTGGCTAAACGTTGCTGAATCTGCCGTCTTTCGTCGGCGGTGCGGAAGCGATTTAGCAGACCTACTTGGATGGGGTAAGGGGCAAATCGTTCCTTGAGTGTGTGGTAGTGCTGCTGCGTCAAGATTGTCGTGGGAGCCAATAGCGCAACTTGTTTACCTGCTGTGACTGCCTTGAAGATGGCTCGAATTGCCACTTCGGTTTTACCAAAGCCCACATCTCCACAAACCAGGCGGTCCATCGGGCGAGAATTCTCCATGTCCCGCTTGACATCTTGCGTCGCTTTGAGCTGATCAGGAGTGGGTTGGTAGGGGAAAGAATCCTCCATTTCTTGCTGCCAAGGCATGTCTGTGGGGTAGGTGAAGCCTTGCTGTTGCGATCGCTGGGCGTATAGTTGCAGCAAATCCACCGCCAACTTCTTGATTGACTTGCGAACCTTGCTCTTGGTCTTCTCCCAAGCCTTGCTGGACATTTTGTTCAGCTCTGGCACCGCATCCCCAGCCCCTCGGAACCGAGACAGCGACCCGACTTGATCTGCTGCCACCCGCAACAAACCATCGGCATACTGCAACACCAAGTACTCACGGGTTTCATGGTTGATCGTCAAGCTCTCTAATTTCAGGAACTTGCCAACACCGTGGCTTTTATGGACGACAAAATCCCCCGGTTGCAGCTTATTTGGGTCAACTTGCTTAGAGGCCGCCCGTCGTCGCTTCCGCACATAGCTGGGGGTTGTCAGGGTGTGCTGACCAAAAAACTCTCGGTCGGTAACGACTACCAAGCGGAAGGTCGGTAAAACAAACCCTTCAATCTCCGCGAGGCCCGAATACTTTACTGCTACAGGCACCCGCTGAATCTGAAGTTTCTCGATCGCGGGAAAATCTCTAGGATTCGGGACAAACTGCGCCGGACAATCGTGCTCCTGTAATAACGACACCGATCGCGACGGCTGCGCTGACACTAGCCACACCGAGAAACCGCGATCGCGCTCCCCTCGAATCGTCTCCGCCAACTTACCAAACTGGTGCGGAGTGGCATTAACCGGGCGGCTGGCAAGATTGAGAGATGGAGCAGCCCCTGCAACTTCTTCTACCAGTTCTGAGAGATAGAGGCGATCGAAACATTCCACTTCCGCGAGTGAGGTTTCAAAGGAACGATGGATCTTCGGCAAAAGAGAGGCTGCCCCTTCATCCCACCCTTCGGGAACGCTAGGGGCGAACATCCCTCCTCCTTCATCCTTCATCCCTCCTCCTTCATCCTTCCCCTTTCCTCCTTCCTCCCTCCACTGCTCCTCCACATGCTCAAACCAGCGATCGCCATGAGCGCGGCACTGCTCCGGTTCATCTAGAGCGATTAGGGTGTTTTCGGGTAAGTAATCAAGAAGGGAGGCGGGTTGGTCGAAGGCTAAACCTAGAAAACGACGCAGACCTGCTAAGGGTTGGTCTTGCTCAAATTTCTCTTGATCAGCGGAGTTGAGATAGGTTTTCAGTGCCGTTGCTTTCTCGCCTGTGAACGCAGATCTCACAATCGGGCTAAAACTGGTAGGCGTGAGAACGAGACGGTTGATTGAGTCGAGCGATCGCTGAGTTGCAGGGTCGAATTCGCGCATCTTGTCGAGTTCGTCGCCAAACCATTCCAAACGCACCGGAAGTTCGGCGGCGACAGGAAACACATCCACAATGTCTCCCCGACGGCTCCACTGACCTTCAGTTTCTACCAGGGAAACGCGCTCGTATCCTAAGCGAGTCAGTTCGTTGCTAAAGGCGTTGAGGTCAACTTCTGTGCCTCTTTGTAGCGTGAGGCAGTAGGGGCGGAAAGCTTCAACCGGAGGTAAGTGGGGCTGTAAGGCTCGTTCTGTAGCAACGATCGCCGTTCGACCCGTCTCGGTGCCTGGACTATCTCCATTACCGTTGCCATTGCCATTACTACTAGCCGTTTGACTGCCCACTAGATCCGCTAGGACTTGTAGCTGGCCCCAAGCCATCTCCGACTCTAAATCAAAGGGTTCGTAGGGAGACCCTTCGGAGGTGGGGTAGAAATGAACCGTTTGCCAGCCCATCGCTTCCAATTGGGCAGTCCAGCGTCCCGCTTCTTCTAGGGTTGCAGTGATCACTAACAAGTTGCGGGGGCCAGTTTGGGCCAAAGCAGAGGCTACCAAGCCCTTGGGAATGCGAGACACACCGTTGAGCCTCAGGACTTGTTGCTGTTTTAGTTTGGTTAACAGCTCGGTGGTGAGGGGCGATCGCCCAAGGGCACGAATAATTGACGAAAAAGCCATAGATTCTGGAACCGGGGCAGCGGACAGTCAAGAATGTTTACCTATCTTTGTATTGTAGAAGCCCCAGCCAAAGCCGTTGGTTGAAATTGTCTTCTTGTTGATGCAATTAGTTGGTCCAGTTTTGGATCTAACCTGCGGGCAAACCAGCCTGATCAGTAGTAGCTCTTTCACCTAAGGGATACCTCTATTAGATGAATCTAGATCTTCTGGATCTCTCCCGACAGGGGAGGTCAGCTCCTTTATTAATCGATAAACTGGGGACAAATAAGCAAAAGTTATAAACTCGCAGGAAATTTGGCATATGACTAACATCAATAACTCCTCATACATGGGCAACGAAGACAACCTAGCTCCTATCGATGTCGAAATCATAGAGACTAGTGCAGAAATCCAGCCCCAAGAGAATGCTTCTGACCAAGATCAATCTGCTAACCACATCGTTGCGGAAGCTATTGGTGCGGCTGGCGGTGGGATTGCTGGAGCTACCATTGGTAGAATGGTCGGTGGACGCTTAGGCGCAGCCGTTGGTGCTGTAGGTGGCGCGATCGCAGGTGCAGCGATTGGTAACCAAGCCGCAGAAGGAATTGACCAGAAAGTCGATAGTGCAGTCCATACGATGAAGGATGCCGTTGAAGGAGTCACCCACCAAGTAGAAGGTGTGGTTGAAACCGTCAAAGAGAAAGTGAATGAAGCTGACTTGAAAGGTGCCGTTAATTCTGCGAAACAGAAAATTGAGGAAGCTGACGTTCGTGGCGTCAGCAACTCTGTGAAGGGCAAAATCGATGAAGCGAATGTGCGTGGCGTAACTGACTCTGTGCAGCACAAGATTGATGAAGCTGATGTTCAGGGCGTAAGTGCTTCTGTAAAACAGAAAATTGATGAAGCCAACGTTCGGGGTGTGACCAATTCTGTACAGCACAAGATTGATGAGGCTGACGTTCGTGGCGTCAGCAACTCTGTGAAGGGCAAAATCGATGAAGCCAACGTTCGGGGTGTGACCAATTCTGTACAGCACAAGATTGATGAGGCTGACGTTCGTGGCGTGAGCAACTCTGTGAAGGGTAAAGTCAATGAAGCCGATGTTCGGGGTGTAACCGACTCTGTGAAGAATTCTGTGAAGGGCACCGCTGACGAGGCTAAAGGTACGATCGCCGACAAAACTAAGCCAAGCTTAGGTAGTCAGCCTTTAACCAGCCCAACCTCGACTAGCCCAACTTCAACTTCCTCTACGTCAGCTAACCGTGATCTATATAGAGATCCCATGCTGGATGTAGATCCACTGCTGGGTGTAGATCCACTGCTGGGTGTAGATCCACTGCTTGGTACAAACCCCACTCCTGTAACTAAGCCTGTGTCTGCAACCGAGCCCAAGCTGACCAGCGATCGCCCCATTGATGCTATCACCGATGACGAAGAAACCAAGAAGCGCTACCAATCCTAACCCCCTAATCTAGTTCCCTCAAGTTCTCGCTCTAACCTGCTAGAACGCTAGAAAAAAAACTGCCTCCGGTCTCTAGTAAAGCGATCGGGGGCTTTCACTGTTAGCGGTAGTTTTGAAAGGCTAGGCTAAATTGCTGCTGAATAGATTGTGACTACTTCGATCCGAACTGGCTTTTATGATTGAGCACCCTGGGTTCGCTTCAACTTTGACTTGTCAGCCTTATTGCTATGTGTCTGGCGCGTCGGCAAAATTGAGTCCCACTGGGCCGTCATGTTTTTAGCTAGACCCTATCTGCCTGTATGGTTGGGAGGTGAAGCGATCGCTACAATATTTGCTTCGCTTGTGTTGGCTAATACTTGTTAGGTCTGGACAAAAATTGCGCCTTTAGACTCTTGGAATATTTAGAACCTTTGATTCTGAATATTAAGATACTTAAGACGTTAGGCGCGATTCGCCACAATCACAGGCAACTCAGGAATGTCCTCTTTTCTTTTTGATTTCCTCATCCTTATCTTGCTGACCTTTGCCAATGGTGTCTTTGTGCTGTCGGAGATGGCGATCGTCTCGGTACGCAAGGTGCGACTCCAGCAGATGGCGAATGAGGGAAATGCCAAAGCTCGCACAGCCCTCGACCTAGCAAACGCTCCAAATCAGTTTTTGGCTACTGTTCAAATTGGCATCACACTCATTGTCATTTTGTCTGGTGCTGTGGGTGAGTCCACTCTGGCTAGAAGAATTGGCCCTCTCTTAGGCATGGTTCCTGGATTAGCTGCTTACCGAGAGGCGATCGCTTCGGGCCTTGCCATTATGGTCGTCACCTACCTAACCCTGATTATTGGTGAACTAGTGCCTAAGCAATTGGCGCTAAACAACCCAGAACGGGTCGCTTCCTCGGTCGCTGGCCCAATGCGGATGTTAGCGATGTTCGCTGCCCCTGTAGTACATCTCTTGAGCGCCTCTACAGACATGGTGATGCGGCTCTTGGGCATCAGGCCCTCGGACGAGCCGATGGTGACTGAAGAAGAAATAAGGGTCTTACTGCAACAGGGAACGGAGGCAGGAACCTTTGAGGAGGTCGAGCAGGACATGGTGGAGCGGGTATTTCGCTTAGGCGATCGCCGCGCCAACGCTTTGATGACACCGCGCCCCGATATTGTCTGGCTGGACCTGGAGGACTCTTTAGAAGAAAACCGTCAGAAAATTACAGAGGGGGTACATTCCCGGTTTCCTGTGTGCCAAGGTGGCATCGATAACGTCTTGGGAGTCCTACATGTCAATGATTTGTTGGTGCGGAGTCTAGTAGGAGAGTCGATCGACTTAACTACCAACTTGCGGCAACCACTGTTTATTCCAGAGAGTACTCGGGCTTTGTCAGTCCTAGAGTTGTTTAAAAAATCCAGTACTCACATCGCAGTCGTAGTAGATGAGTATGGTGTGATTCAGGGGATCGTCACTTTGAATGACATTTTGGAAGCGATCGTTGGTGATATTCCTTCAGTTGAGGACTTGGAGGAACCCTATGCCGTACAGCGTGAGGATGGCTCTTGGCTGCTAGACGGCATGCTAACCGTGGATGAGTTCAAAGAGATTCTAGAGATTAATAAAATCCCTGGGGAAGAGAAGGGCAATTATCACACGCTAGGCGGCTTTGTAGTGATGCATTTGGGCCACATCCCTACTGCCGCAGATCACTTTGAGTGGCAGGGACTACGCTTTGAAGTGATGGATATGGATGGCAACCGAGTTGATAAGGTTTTGGTGATGCCTATTGCCTCTAGCGATCGCACTGACTCCAGTGATGAGCCTTTTCACCCTAGAAGCTCTCCTTAAAGAGCACACAACCATTCCGCTAACTGACAAAATCCTGCGCCTTCAGGTTGCGGGGTGATGTAAGCAGGGTGATGGATTAACTGATCAGCATAATCTCTCACATTGGCGACCCCAACTGACAGGGGAAATTGGTTGGCATCAAACAAGCTTTCATCATTGGGGCTATCCCCGACCGTTACGACCTGCTGCGTTGTGTAGGTAGGGAAATATTGACCTAAAACTCGCCGTAACCCAGTCGCTTTGTCCTGCTCTATCGGCTTGATGTGGCATTGGATATTGCTGTAAGTGAAGCCCCAGCCTTGATCTTGGCAATAGGCATTAATCGCTTGAATTTCTGTTAGGCTGAGCCCCTCAATATCAAATGTCCAGTCTGTGAGCCGAAAACGATTGTCGGCAGACTCCTGTAACTGCGGAAAATCGGCTTGCAATCGTTGGAAGGTTTGGGCCAGCTTTTGGCGATGCACTGCTAAATCGGGAATGGCAACCAATGCGCTAAGCGTTTTAGTTTCGCTAGTCTCAGTTTGGCTAGAGTAAAGCAAACCACCATTTTCCGCGATCGCCCCCCAAACAGGCAAATAGTTGACCAAGCCTCCAACCCAACCTGCCGATCGCCCAGTGACAATCAAAACTTTGATGCCAGCCCCCGCTAACTGCACCAAAGCCTGTAGTAAAGTGGGCGTAAACTTGCCGCTTTGGGTTAGTGTGCCATCCATGTCGGTGGCTACTAGGCGAACATTCTTAAGGGAATTAGCGACTAAATCCTGAGACAGTAGCGTTAAAGGCATCTTGGTTAGTAACTGTAACGATTAGGGCAATTGAGTGCTGTAGCTTATGGGAAAACTGACACCAGACCAGCGCAACTACCTTTACCTGCTAGAAGCAGAACGAGCCGGAATTCATAAACCCATCCTGGCAGCACTGTATCAGGTTCAAGGTAAGCCAACCTTGGAAGATGGAGAAACCGGGTTAGGGATTGCGCCTACCAACCAAATTCCCCTGGGCCAAGTCAATACCTTTACAGGGCAAATCCAATACGCCGCTAATACAATTCGCAGCATTACGGATAGCTTAATTGCTCAAGGCTGGCAAGCAGCCGATCTCTGGAGCAATGAAACAGGTCGCTATAGTAACAAGTTCATTCAAGCTGTAGCCGCAGGTTACACGCCTCCTGCCAGTAACTTAGCCGCAGCCCGTCTAGAAGCAGAAGCGTCGAATCCTCAAGCCCTGCTGCAAGCTTATTTAGACGACCTAACCATCGACTTCAAGGCTGAAAAGTTACCGCAAAACCTGGCTTATCTTGATAGAGCGCTCCTCACCTTAGCCGATCGCCTGCCCAGTTATTACCGAGGGTTACCTTACCAGCGAGATGCTTTTTTGGAAGCTTTGCGGATCTGGCGCAAATTAGATTCACGCGAAGCCGCGATCGCCTCCCTTAACCTCAAAACTCCTGCCGATACTGACCCCGAAACAGTAGATGAATCCTATCTCGATCAAGCGCTGGGTCAGTTCATCCAAAATCTTTCTCGCAACTATTCAGGCTACCCCCATCAACGAGAAGCCCTAGTTCGCCTGACCCAACTTTGGCGGCAACTGGATTCCCGTGAAGCCGCGATCGCCTCTTTGGAAAAAGATACATCTCCAGAGCCTGGGTTAAAAATTGTTGATCCTGCTCTCATTGCCTTTGCTCAACGCATCCCGCAGTACTACCAGGGCAAAGGAGAGCAACGAAATGCCCTGACAGAAACTTTTCGGTTATGGCGGGGGCTGGATTCTCGTTCTACTGCGATCGCCGCTTTGGGACTTAACCCAAACACCCTTGCCACCAGTACCGCCAACAAAACAGCCCTCACCGATGCCGCCACACAAATCGATCGCGAATTGCTTGAATTCATCCGTCGTATTCCTTCCGAGTATCGAGAAACCGAAGATCAGCGAGAAGCTCTGATTCGGCTGGTGCAGCTTTGGCGCGGCCTAAGCACCCGTGATCAAACCATCCGATCGCTGTTTGAAGATGTTAAACGGATGCAGCAAGCCCGTCGGGACGCTTTGGAAGCAGCTCCCAAGCCAGAACCACTAATTTTGCCTAAACGTCCAGCCCGCTGGACTCCTAGCAACATCCAGATTTACGCCTCGATCATCCCCAACGGTACTTTTAGTTGGGCTGAGGCTACCCACGGCGGCACTCGCATGCCTCCCGACCAAAGCACCGTTGATGCCATTGTTCGCATTGCACGTCTTGCCCAACAAGCCCGCGAACGGATTGGTCGGCCTTTTTATATCACCAGTTGGTATCGTCCTTCCGAAATCAATGCCAGAGTCGGTGGTGTTTCTAATAGCCGTCATATTGTTGGAGATGCCATCGACTTTTATTGCGATGGTCTTACAGGCGATCAGCTCTACTGGTTCTTGGACTCTTGGTGGCCAGGTGGCTTAGGCCGATACGCCAGCTTTCCTTATCTCAGCCACATTGATGCCCGGAGTTACCGAGCTCGCTGGCTTCGCTAGTGTTTTTGGATACCTGTATTTTCGATGCGGCTAGTGATGCAACAGCCCCACTTCGGGGCATTCTGAAAATAGAAGTCACCGTTGGGCCTGGATTTATTATGTCAACCCCGCTTTTTCTCCTAGAACCTTGGTTGGCTCAAGCTCCTGTCAAACCTATCAAACCTGCCAAAACTGTCAGAACTAAAGCCGCAGCTCCGCCCCCTCAGCCTGTGCAACCCGATGATGGGGCCGCTCAGCCGTGGATGATGACGACAGGCGGTCTGTTTCTCCTTTTAGTAGGCTTAGGAGTGTATTCACACCTCCAGGCGAGTAAGCTGCAAAAGCAGGTACGGTTTGCAGACTTGAAGAACAAGGAGATGCAAAAGAAGCTGAAAATGGCTCTGGAAACCATCGGTAAGATGGAGAAGAACCCAGACCTGATTCACTCTAGAGAATTTAACTTAGACTATCTCAGAATGCGGATGGCGGAAGAAGTCTTCCACTTTGCCATCGTCAATCAAATTAAAATTAAAGTTAAAGAAAAAATTTCTCTGGCCCTCCGGCCCAGCCAAGCCAATCAGGGTTCTGTAGGCATTGCTAGCGCGGGTCGTGCGGTTGATGAAGTGTTTGATGTGGAATATGAACCCGGTGATCTACCGAAGGGCACCAAGCGAGTATTGTTCCGTATTCAAATCAAGCTCACTAAGCTGCCGACTCAGCCTACTTCTGTCACAATTAGCCAAATTATTGATTGCTTAGAAACCTACCTCAGCCCTGCCCATGAGGAGAATGACACCTGGCAACCTACTATTCAGGGTCGCATTGCTCAAATTCACTGGGATCAGAAAGCGAAGCCAACGCCGATGCTGGTGCTAGAGCAGACCACTGATGGTACAAATGTTACATTCCGGACTAACCGCACTTTAGCCCACCGCTAGATAGCTATAGATAGTCAGTCAGCGATCGCGCTCTGGAAATTACCAAACCTGAACCCGTAAAAATTTCCAGAAATTTAGCTACCATGAGATGCGGACACAATTCAAACACAACCTTTGAGCGATAAGCCTTTATTACAGCCGTCAGGGAAGTGGATGATTGCCCTTGCGATCGCTGTGGCGTTAGGGACTGCTGGCCTGGGTCTTTTTGCCTACGTTTCATCCATGCGCGGCTCAGTCGCAACCGATCGGGCTATAGCCGACGCACCTGCCGAGGCTTCCGTACGAGCGATTACAGGTTTGGGTCGATTAGAGCCAGAGGGCGGACTTGTTCGCATTGCTGCGCCTTCCTCGATGGGAACGGTGCGAGTTAACAAATTGTTGGTGCAAGAAGGGTCGGTGGTGCAATTGGGCCAACCACTCGCGGTTCTAGATACGAGCGATCGCTTACTAGCAACGGCAATTCAAGCAGAAGCTGAGGTTCGAGAGGCCCAAAGTCGCTTAGCCCAGGTGCAAGCTGGAGCGAAGACGGGTGATATTGCGGCGGCGGAAGCCAATGTAGCGCGCGTCACTGCACAACTGCAAAATGCTCAGCGCGACTATGAGCGCTATCGGCTGCTCTATCAAAATGGGGCCATATCAGCCGCAGACCTAGATGCTCGGCGCTTAACTCTAGAAACGCTTAGCAAAGAGTTAGAGCAATCCAATCAAGTTTTACGCAGCGTTGCAGAGGTGCGTCCTACCGATATTCGTCAGGCTGAGTCTCAAGTCACTGTGGCGATGGCGAATTTGCAACGGGCTAAAGCTGAATTAGAAACTGCTGTCATACGCTCACCCATGAGCGGTCGGGTCGTTGCGATCTATGCTGACCCTGGCGAAAAGGTAGGTGACGATGGCCTCTTAGAGCTTGGCAACACCAGTCAGATGTATGCAGTTGCCGAAATTTATGAAACCGATATTGCCAAGGTGCGAGTCGGCCAAACTGCCACTATTACCAGCAATGCCTTTCCGGGCGCGATTTCTGGAACTGTAGACCAGGTTGGTCTGCAAATTCGCAAAAATGACGTCCTCAACACAGATCCTGCCGCAGACACAGATGCCAGGGTCATAGAGGTAAAAATTAAGCTCGCAGACAGCCCCAAGGTGGCGGGACTCACCAATCTGCAAGTCAACGTTGCGATTACCCCGTAAACTCCCGATTGGTCGAGAGAAATTCTAACGGCGATCGCAGCAAACTTCTATCTTTGAACTGTTGAACCACTGATGATCTTGGCAATTCCCCTCGCTTGGCTACAACTGGTTCGAGAAAAAGTGCGGCTACTCATCGCTTTAGCTGGCATTGGTTTTGCCGTCATTCTCATGTTTATGCAACTTGGGTTTCGGGATGCCTTGTTCGATAGTGCGATTCGGTTGCATCAAAGCTTCCAAGGGGATATTTTTTTGATTAGCCCGCAGTCCACGGCCTTAATTGCCATGCGGAGCTTTTCCCAGCGTCGTCTCTATCAAACTTTGGGGTTTGAGGATGTAGCCTCGGTTAGCCCAGTTTATTTAGACTTTGCGCTGTGGAAAAATCCAGAAAACCGTCGGACTCGCGGCATCCTGGTGATTGGGATTGATCCAGCAGATACCGTGTTTGATGTGCCTGGATTGCAAGCTGCTTTACCTCAAATCCAATTGCCAGAAGTGGTTTTGTTTGATGAAGATTCTCGCCCGGAATTTGGACCAGTAGCAGCTGATCTCCGTCAAGGTAAAACTGTAACCACAGAAGTCGCAGGAAGACGAATTAAAGTGGGCGGTTTGTTTAAATTGGGTGCTTCCTTTGGGGCAGATGGCAACCTAATTACCAGCGACCTCAACTTTCTGCGGATTTTTGAGCGACGACGCAAAGGTTTAATTGATATTGGCATTATTAAATTGAAACCAGGAGCCAATGTAGATCAAACCGTCACAAATTTAAGACAAAGCCTGCCTGAAGATATCAAAATTTTCTCGAAGCAAGAGTTTATTGAGTTTGAGAAAAGTTACTGGCAGAGCAGTACAGCCATTGGGTTTATTTTTACTCTGGGCACAGCGATGGGATTTATTGTTGGCATCGTGATTGTGTATCAGATTCTCTACACGGATGTTTCTGATCACTTGCCTGAGTACGCCACGCTGAAAGCAATGGGCTATAAAAATTCTTACCTTTTATCGGTGGTCTTTCAACAAGCTTTGATTTTGTCAATACTAGGCTACATTCCAGGTTTTGCCTTGTGTTTAGGGCTGTATGATTTAACTCGAAATGCCACTTCATTACCCCTAATAATGACATTCGATCGCGCTTTGACGGTCTTGTGTTTAGCTATTATTATGTGTACTTTGTCTGGCGCGATCGCTGTTCGCAAAGTGCAAGCGGCTGATCCAGCAGATATCTTTTGATGCCTGCCTAAATCACTTACAACTCCTCGTCTGACCCTTTCCAAGCTTCAATCACTTGGTCAATTGACTGACCCAAAATTCGAGCTAAAGGCCCCAGATGCTTTTGCTCAATGTCGTGACCGAGCCAAATCTGCTTTAACTCTTTGGGTGAAAGCCGATAGGAGTCACAAAAACGAGTGAATTCATCGTCATTTAGATCCAGTTCGGCTTGGCGATGCCTTAGGAGAACTGCAATTAAGGCGGTTCCGCATTTGGGTGGTTCGGTTCTATTCAGATATTTCTGCACCAAGTCATCAATCTGGCTGTTATGACCCCCCGCACGACTCACTAGGTCGTAGCAAGCCAAATACAAAGCTTGGCGTACGCGATCCTCCCGGTTCATAGCTATTACAATTTGAGCTGCATAGCTGGGTTTACAAAATCCAACTACGGCTCCGTCATGGGCGATAGGCACATAGGTATCATTGGCATCAAATTGCCAAGCATGCGACTGGTTGCCTGGTAGCACAGCGGTATCTCCTTTTAGCGATCGCAGCTCCACTGCCCCTTCTGTGCCTATCTATAGCAATCCTTTTTGATTCTTCAATGGGGTGCAGGGGTAAAACCCTTGCGTGGAGGCTTCGCCCCCATCCCCCTGTTTCCAATCTATTTAGGATTGCTATATAAGTTTGAAAATTGCAAAAACTAGGGCTTAGGCGCAGTCAAACAAGACAGTGGTCATGTAATAGTCTGCCCAATCTACGCCAAAAGCTTTTTCGAGGACGCGGCGAGTTTTGTCGTTCTGCTGTTGCTTGGTGCAATAGTAGCGCTGAGCTTGGAGAATTTCGGTTTCTTGCTCTGAAGTAACCGGGGTGGCCGCGATCGCCTGTTGGCAGTGAACGGTTAAAAAGCCTTCAACTCGTTGCAGAAATTGCTGTTCTTCTTCGACGCTGCCCGGACGAATAAATAGACAAAAATCTGAAAAAATATCTCCCCAGTCTGGCAACGCGCGGGCTTGGGAAAACTCAGGATTGGGTAGGGCTGACAAGGCGCTGCGATATGCCCCTGACAGAGTCCGATCGGCATTTAACGGCGATAAATCTGCGATCGCGGCACTAATTTGCCCTCGGCCTCCTACTAAATCGGTGCCGAACATCGGTAAGGCGTAGTTAGTGCGAGGGAACATAACGCAATGCAAAATATCGAGATTGCTGCCGACCCGCGCCAATTCTAGGTGCAACTTGCGAAACTGGGGGGTTTGGTAGCAGCGGTTTTCGATCACCAGCTTTTCTCCTTCTAGCCGCCCTTCGACATACCCCAACTCAGCCGGGAAAGGGTAGGGAGACAAGTCTAAATGTCGTTGCCAAACAGATTCGATCGCATCGGCTAGCTGACGAATCAGGGGGTGTTGCTGCTCGCGGAGGGAGGGGGTTGAGGTCGCTGACATGGTGAAAACTGGAAGTTGTTAAAGAATGCTTATGTAGGTTCAGAATATCAGCTTGCTTTGGGCATGAATTCAGAGCTATAAGAATCTCTAAGGGGCAGTAACGGCGGAAGAAAATGCCAAATCCAGTTTTAGGCGATCGCTACGAGATCCAAAAGCAACTGGGCAAGAACTCAGGGCGACGAACCCTCCTGGCGAAGGACTTGCAAACTCGGCGCTTTGTGGTGATCAAGCTGCTGTCCTTTGACAATGAAACCGAATGGGATGACCTGAAGTTATTTGAGCGCGAAGCTGATACGCTGAAGAACCTCTCGCACCCGGCAATTCCGCAATACCTCAATTCTTTTGAGCTAAACCTCCGCAATGGCAAAGGCTTTGCTTTGATCCAAACCTATGTGGATGGCAAATCTTTAGAAGCGTTGCTCCAAAACGGCAAAACTTTTACTGAAGGGCAAGCGAAACAAATTGCCAGGGCGCTGCTAGAAATTTTGATTTACCTGCATGGTCAGCAGCCACCCGTGATTCACCGGGATATCAAGCCGAAAAATATTCTGCTCACTGATACCTCTGGCGATCGCCCGATTCAGGTTTATTTAGTGGATTTTGGTTCAGTTAGGACTGCCACAGCAGAGGAGAATACTACGTTTACGGTGGTGGGCACTTACGGCTATATGCCGCCAGAGCAATTTAGTGGCAGAGCGATCGCGGCTTCCGACCTTTACAGCTTGGGGGCAACTCTGATCACCTTGGTGACGGGCACTCATCCTTCTAGCCTGCCCCGCCGGGGTTCTCGGATTGATTTTGGCCAAGTGGCTGATCTGAGTCCAGCCTTTGCGGATTGGCTCAGTTGGATGACCGAATCTAGCTTAGAGCGGCGGCTTGCTTCGGCTCAGGCGGCTTTACAAGCTCTGGAACAAGGCCAAACTCGCACTGCAGCAGCGGCAGTGGTCACTCAACCTGCTGGTAGTAAAGTGATGCTCAACAAAAATGCTAATTCGTGGGAAGCTACCATTCCAGCTTTATTCGGTCAAATTCGCTTGCGGATCGATGCCCAAGAAATTACGCTGGCTCAAAAGCGGTTGGGGCTAGCAAAGGGACGGCCTCAAGTGGGACGCAGACAAGACATCCGTAACGTGACCTACACAAAATCAGGTGATACACCGAAGCTAGCGATCGCAGTGGGTTCTCAGCAGTATGAATTGGGCGAGCCGCAATCCCTTAACGCAGCCGAATTAGATTGGTTGGCCTATGAATTGAGTACCTGGCTTAAAATGCCACTCACCAAAGCCTAAATTAAAAGTTGCCATCACAGACTCGTTTATTCAGTAACCGATAGAGAATCACGAGACTTGCGAAGTAGGGATACCTCCCGTCTATAGTTAATGAGAATGCCTAACGACTGAAGTCGCGGCTACAAAAACAAAGACTGCCTGCGCGGTCTCATTCCTAAAAAAGTTTTTATAGCCTGCGAAGGTAGGCTTAGTTCTAATAGTCCCAGGCTTTAGCCTGCGGCACTTCAACAGATTCGTGCAAAAGATTGAGTGAAGCCTGGTTGATAGGAGAGAGCTATGTTTGGTTTAGGATGGCCCGAAGTAGCGATTATTGCGATCGCGGCGATTGTAATTTTTGGTCCCAAGAAAATTCCTGAGTTGGGTAGTGCTTTAGGTAAAACGCTGCGAGGGTTTAAGGAAGAAGTCCAGAAACCAGACGCGGATAAGGATGCCACTGAGCTAGACCCGGACTAAGCAGCCCAAATTGTCCAAACCAACCTTAATATCTCAAAGCAAAAACAAAACGCATTTAGGCAGCTCATCTAAAACTGTCTAAATGCGTTTAACCTCTCTCCGGGGAAACTGGAAACTCTAGAACGTGTAAGCAGACTGAGATTCTGTTTGAGTTGGGCCTGAGTTAGAGTGATTGACCTCAACTGGAGCTGAATTGACAGTTTGCCCATTGGAGATCAATGTACTTGAGCCGTTCTGAGTTGGCGTTTGGGGCGCTGTCGTGTGGCCGACAGGATTACGCGCTTCAATCAACTGAATAGCACGAGTTACACTTTCCGGCAAAATCACCACTAAGCTACCAGGCGTAGCGCGATCGAGAGCCGAGTTAATGGCTTTCGTTTCGTCCAGAATGATTTCGTGGGGGCATCTTTGGCTTGCAGCTTCCAAACCTCGGCAAATCCATTCAGCAGCTTCGCCTCTACTCCGCCCTCTGGTATCGTCGTCTTCCTTGACAATGACGCGATCGAACATATCCGCTGCGAGTCTGCCCAGGGTGACAAAATCCTCATTGCGGCGATCGCCGGGCCCCCCCACGACGCCAATCCGCTCTCCTGTCCAATTCTTGACAAAGCCGCCCAATGCTTCGTAGCTAGCGGGATTGTGAGCATAGTCTACTAAGGCGTGGTAGTGGCCCAAGTCGAACAAATTCATGCGTCCAGGGGTCTGGTCGGCTGAAGCTTGGAAGCTCATTAGGGCAGCTCGAATGTCTTCAATTCTGACGCCATGTGCAAAGGCTGCCACGCTAGCCGCAAGGGCATTGGCAATCATGAACGGAGCACGTCCCCCCATTGTCAGCGGTACATGGATGGCTTGCTCGATCCGCAGCGTCCAGTCACCCTTGAGAATCGATAGATAGCCATTTTCATAAACGGCTGCTAATCCTCCTTGTTGCGCGTGAGCCCGGACAATTTCGTTGTCAGGATTCATGGCAAAGTAAGCCACTTGGGCTCTGACATTGCGGGCCATCGCTGCCACTAACGGGTCATCTGCATTTAGCACCGCGTAGCCGTTGGGCATGGCGGATTCTGCTACCACGCTTTTCACTCGCGCCATATCGTCGAGGGTGTTGATGTCTCCTAGACCCATGTGGTCAGCCGCAACATTGAGAACCACCCCAATATCGCAGGCATCAAACCCTAGACCAGAGCGCAAGATACCACCACGTGCCGATTCTAGGACTGCTACTTCTACAGTGGGATCTCGGAGAATTAGCTGGGCGCTTTGCGGTCCAGTGGTGTCTCCTTTTTCTACCATGTAGTCACCGATATAGATGCCATCGGTAGTGGTGTAACCGACGACGCGCTGAGTTTGCTTGAAGATGTGGGCAATCAGGCGTGTAGTGGTAGTTTTGCCATTGGTGCCCGTGATCGCAATGATGGGAATGCGGCTGGGGGTTCCAGAGGGGAACAGCATATTGATCACCGACTCCGACACGTTCCGGGGAATGCCTTGACTAGGAGAAACGTGCATCCGGAAGCCAGGAGCGGCATTGACTTCAACTACTACACCCCCCGTTTCGCGGAGGGGGCGAGAAATATCGGAGGTGACAATATCGATACCAGCGATATCGAGGTTGATGATTTTGGCAACTCGTTGTGCCAGCCAAATGTTTTCTGGGTGAATATCATCGGTGCGATCGATCGCGATCCCGCCTGTGCTGAGGTTGGCGGTGGCCCTGAGATAGCAAATTTCTCCAAGGGGTAGGATGGTTTGCAGGGTGTAGCCTTGGTGATCTAGGAGCTTCCAAGTGGTCCGATCGACCGTAATTTTAGTCAGAACGTTGTCATGACCTTCACCCCGTTGGGGGTCTTGGTTCGTCCACTCAATTAACTCTTCGATGGTGGAGCGGCCATCCCCAATCACATGAGCGGGGACTCGTTCAGCTACTGCGACTAGCTTGCCATTCACCACCAACACGCGGTGATCTTGCCCTGTGTAATAGCGCTCTATAATCAGCGATCGCGACACTTCCTTCGCGGCATCATAGGCGTCTTCGGCCATTTTCCAAGAGTCGATATTGAGCGTAATGCCACGCCCATGATTGCCATCTAGAGGCTTGATCACAATGGGAAAGCCACCCACTTGCTTTATGGCCTCCTCCAGCTCATCTAGATAGCTAATTACAATGCCTCGTGGCACAGGTACGCCGGATTCGTGGAGAATTTGCTTGGTACTTTCTTTATCGCTAGCCAGTTCTACCCCTAGAATGCCAGTGCGATCGCTTAAGGTCGCTTGAATCCGTTTCTGATGCGCTCCATATCCTAGTTGAATCATGGAACGAGCGGCGATCTGGAGCCAAGGAATGCCTCTAGCTTCTGCTTCATGCACCAAAGACTCGGTGCTGGGGCCTAACGAAGCATCGGCCCAATAAGTTCGCAAATCTTGCAGGTCTTGCTCTAGCTCGGCCTGAGGATAGCTACCCGTTTCAACCAGGCTTTGGCACAGGCGCACCGCTGCTCTGGCGGCATACCGACCTGCTTGCTCATCTAAATACTCGATTACAACTTGGTAAGTTCCAGGAGTGGCAGTCTCACGAGTACGGCCAAAGCCTACTGTCATACCCGCTAGCACTTGCAGCTCCAGAGCTACATGTTCCACGATATGTCCCATCATGGTGCCTTCCCGGACTCGGCTCAGGAATCCGCCTCGACACCCCGGTGAGCAGAAGTGCTCGTCTAAGCTAGGTAACGCCGCCACTAACCCCTCATAAAACCCGGAGATTTGGTGGGAAGGCTTGTCTGCCAGATCCTCCAAATCTAAACGCATCACGACCAGCTTATGACGACGAATGCTCCAGTAATTAGGGCCGCGTAATGTCTGGATCTTGAGTATTTTCATAAAGCTATCCGAGGGTGTTCGGGGGTGGGGAGGACGCAGATGCAATCACGAGCTGAGGTGATTCTTGAGAAGCAACTATCCAGTTTCTCGCTTCAATAAACCTCAAATTGTTTACCAGGAACAGTTTGATGCTCGACAAACTACAATCACTGCTAGCATCAATTACAAAAAATTAGAGATCAGCAGGTTAGAGGCAAGCTTCAAAAACAGCGTAGCAGCGATCGCCTGAACCACCTTGATCGTTTTGGGCTTGATCTTTGGAGGTAGAAACAGAGCAACTGCTGTGTGGGCAAAACTTCTGGGGTTTACTCAATAAAATCAGCATATCAACACTTACAAAAAAACAATCAACACGGCGAAATGAGCCAAAGATTAGTCTCTGACTTTGTGGTGGTTGTTTTGCAGTTTCGAACTTTGAGATCCTACGAGACTGCTCATGCTGAACAGTTTTAGTTAAAAAAGTCTTAGAGCTGCTGGTTGGCATTAAGTCAATACTAGGGGAAGTGTAGAGGAGCTGAGACTACCTTCGGGTATGACAAATCGAGGCTGAAGTTGCTCTAAAATCAGCATTAAGTCAGAGCTCTCTAGAGCGCATTCTATGGCTCGCGGGCCATGATCCGACGCTGGTGAAGATGGTAACGATCGCCATAGCTGAGAATATGGACTCGCAAGTTGTGAATGCTCAGCGGATCGGTAGCCTCGGCATTGGGTTGGTTGGTGTAGCTTAGATCAGCGGGATCAACGACAGTAACCGAGCCTTTGCCCAGGACGTGCAGTAAGCCATCTCCCTCAAACAGAGCACAAGTATCCTCGTCAATACCGATGCCCAGCTTAGCCGGGTAAGCCGCGATCGCACTCATCAGTCGGGCCATGCGATTGCGATTGTGGAAATGCTGATCCACAATGATTTCTGGGATGATGCCTAGCCCAGTGGCCATATCGACCAGCGATCGATTGGGATGTTCGCCGCTGCCCCCGCCTGCAATCATGTGATGACCCATGACCGCTGCCCCAGCACTCGTACCTGCCAGCGTGATGTCACCTCTCACCGCTCGTCGTCGCACCTCGGCCATCAACTCCGTGTCTGCCAGTAGAGCGCAGAGCCGCAGTTGATCGCCTCCAGTCATGAACACGCCCGTACAGCTTTCTAGAAAGGCGCGCCAAAGGGAATCCTCACACTGCTCCCGCTCTCGGATATCTAAGACCTCAATCGCCTTGGCACCCATCTCTTCGAAAATAGTGCGGTACCGTTCGCCGATTGTGGCTGGCTCTCGTGAGGCGCAGGGAATGATGGCAATGCGAGCATCTGTGCCGCCCGCCCGATGAAAAAAGGAAGTCAAAATTTCCTTGCCGTGGACTTTGTCTTCCGCTCCCCCAATAATCATCACGGCAGTTTTGGTGGACTGAGGCATCTGTTCTTTGAGGGGTTGAGATTCTAGCTGCGGCACAACGCTACTCCTGGACATAAAATGAACCAGACGTTCCAGTAACCGATTGATTGAAATAGGAATGCCGCTTCTGTTCATCCAGTGCCATGCAGTTTTAACCCTGGAGCTTAACTAATATAGGCATAATGTCAGTTTATTTAAACATAATTTAAGAAAATCAGAAATGTCTTTTTGATTTTTTTCGGCTGCTGTTAGAGCGTCAGCCCTAGCAACGAGCGATACCAATAGCGATGCCTAGCGATACCAAGGCTTTCTAGTTCAGAAATTATGTGCCAGTTTCAAGGTATAGTCGGCAGTCTCAGTAAGATTTGCACTCTCGAAAGTTAGGGTTTTGTGAGATTTGACATTGTTACTTTATTTCCTGACTTCTTTACGTCACCGCTGAGTTCAGGCTTGTTGGGCAAGGCTTTAGCGAAAGAGATTGCTACGGTTTATCTCACCAATCCGCGTGATTTTGCGACTGACAAACATCGGCGTGTAGATGACGAGCCCTATGGAGGTGGGGTTGGCATGTTGATGAAGCCAGAGCCGATTTTTGCGGCGGTGGAGTCTCTGCCCGTTTTGCCGAGGCGAGAGGTGATCTTAATGACACCTCAGGGCCAAACGATGAACCAAGCCATGTTTCAGGAACTAGGCACTAATTATGACCAACTGGTGGTGATCTGCGGTCATTACGAAGGAGTCGATGAGCGAGTCTTGAACCTTGTGACTCGTGAAGTGTCGTTAGGGGATTTTGTGCTGACCTGTGGCGAAATCCCGGCGCTCACACTGCTGAATGGGACGGTGCGCTTGCTGCCTGGGACGGTGGGCAAAGAGGAATCTCTGAAGGCAGAAAGCTTTGAAGCGGGCCTGTTAGATTACCCACACTATACAAGACCCGCCGTTTTTCGTGAGTGGGAGGTGCCAACCGTTTTGCGCTCTGGAAATCATGCTGAAATCGATCGCTGGCGGTGGGAGCAGCAAATTCAACGCACTCGCGATCGCCGTCCCGATCTCTATGAAAAATGGTTGAAAGCTCAAGCAGGGAACGCTGAAATGCCTCCGTCTGATACTGCTCAGCCTGATGATTTCAATTCCTAGGCGTCTGTTCCCATGTCGGTGCTCTAGGTAAAATCGTACTTGTCTGCTCTCGGACTGCGGTACAATCCGATTGCTCTGCCCACCCTTGTGTTGGTAACGACTTAGAGCATCTCTGGATCGCGCAGCTCCCATCTCACCTATTCCACTATTCCTGTTCACTACTATTGCTGTCACCCTTGGCATGGAAGGCTACATTGTTCAGTTAATTATTTTCACTGCAACCTATGCCCTCTTTAGCTTGGGCTTGAATTTGCAGTGGGGCTTTACAGGTCTGATCAACTTTGGGCATGTTGCCTTCATGACAGTGGGGGCTTACACCACGGTGTTGCTAACCCTAGCGGGAGTGCCTCTGGTGATTGCCGTCTTGGCGGGCGCGGCTCTAGCTGCTTTGCTCGGCTTGTTAATTGGCTTTTCTACCTTGCGTCTGCGGGAAGACTACCTAGCGATCGTCACAATTGGCGTCTCTGAAGTTGTGCGTCTCGTGGCCTTGAATGAAGAGTGGCTGACGCGAGGAGCGCGGGGTGTCTATGGTTATCCCTTACCGCTGGACAAATTCAACCCCAACGCCTTCACCAGAGGTGGCATGATTGCCCTGCTAACGGTGGTGGTGGGTCTGGCTTACTGGAAGCTCTGGCAGTGGGTGCAACAACGACTCAAGCAAGTGTCTCGTCCTGCTGCGATCAAAAATGCTGTGGTTTGGGGTGGCTATACAGGCTCACTCGTCCTGCTCCTGGGAGGAGTTGGAGTGGTGATGCAACAACTCAAACTGAGCCGGGCGCTTTCGCCAGAGTTCCTAGGGCTGGGCCTCTTAGTCGCTTTGGTTGGGGTAGGCTGGCTTTACACCACGATCGCTAAAAAGCTAATGGCTCGGCTGTCAGAATGGGCAGCAGGTTTGGCTTTATTTAGCGTGTCCTTGTGCTCGATTTTGGGCTTATGGATGTATAGCATTGGTGCGAATGCCCTCTACAACTACTCCTACAAGGCAGGGCTGATGTTGTTGTTAGTGACGGTGCTGGCAATTCTATTTAGCTTGTTGGAGTGGCTGGTGCGATCGCCCTGGGGCCGCGTGTTGAAGGCGATTCGAGAAGATGAGGAAGTCGCTAAGGCTCTGGGCAAAAATGTGTTTTGGTACAAACTGCAATCGCTGATGCTGGGGGGCGCGATCGCTGGAATTGCTGGAGCGTTTTACGCTTGGCAGCTTACCTTTATCAACCCGGACGGTTTTATTCCCCTAATCACCTTCCAAGCTTGGACGATTGTGGTTTTGGGCGGTGCTGGAAACAACGTCGGCACTTTGCTGGGTGGGACAATTTTCTGGGCTTACAACACTTTGACGCGATTTGTCCTGAAAGACATTGTGCCGCTCGATGACGCACGATTAGGTGCATTCCGCATCATGATTATTGGTTTAATCTTGATTGTAGTCATGATGTGGCGGCCTCAAGGCATTCTAGGTAAGAAGGAGGAATTAACCCTTGGTCGATGATCCCAAGTTCCCCGATGTTTTGCCGGAAGCAGTGCCGCAGCAAGGCTTAGAAGAAATTTTGACCGAGGTGGAACGTAGACCCCAACCTCTCCAGATTCCCCTTTTGGCGGCAAGTGGCCTCTCCAAAAGCTTTGGTGGCATTAAAGCCGTCGATAATGCCGCGATCGAGGTGGCTCAGGGTAGTATTACTGGCTTGATTGGCCCTAACGGTGCTGGTAAAACGACGTTGTTTAATTTGCTGTCTAACTTCATTCGACCCGATCAAGGGCGGGTGATTTTTGACGGCGAACCGATTCAACAACTGCAACCCCACCAGATTGCTCAGCAGGGCATGGTTCGTACCTTCCAGGTAGCGCGAGTGCTGTCGCGGTTGTCGGTGCTGGAGAATATGCTGCTGGCAGCTCAACATCAGACTGGAGAAAATTTCTGGAGCGCCTGCCTACAGTTTCGTCAAGTGGCGAAAGAAGAGAAGCAGTTGAAAGAGCGAGCCTACGCCATCCTAGAGTCGGTGGGCTTGACGCATATGACCCATGAATATGCGGGAGCCCTTTCTGGCGGTCAACGTAAGTTGCTAGAGATGGCGCGCGCCCTGATGGTGCAACCCAAGCTAATCTTGCTAGATGAACCTGCGGCTGGCGTCAACCCCACCTTGATTAACCAAATCTGCGAGCACATCACCACCTGGAATCGCGAAGGAATGACGTTCCTGATTATTGAGCACAACATGGACGTGATTATGTCGCTGTGCGATCGCGTTTGGGTCTTGGCCGAGGGCCGCAATTTGGCAGTGGGCAATCCTAGTGAAATCCAAACGAACTCCGAAGTTTTAGAAGCTTATTTGGGGCAGTAAGGTTAACTGGTAATCGTCCTGGAGTTGGCTCAAAAACACGAAGAGGTGAGTTTTGACACCCACCTCCAACGCTCAAATTGCCTACAAACTCATCGTGATACACCCTTTATAAGAGCCTTACAGCAATTTCTGACTCTATTTACCTCAGCCTAATCTTGCTTTTTCTTTTTGCCCCTTTTACCTTCTATGGGCTCTACTTGCAATGGAGTCATGCTGCCAGTCTGCATTTGTACTGTCTGCCCAGGAACCACTTGGCCCGGAGCCGCAGCAGGCGTAACTAAGGGAGATGCCTGAGTGGTTGCGGGTGCAGGAGACACCTGAGCGGCTGGAGCTGGGCTCTCTGCGGGCGTGGGGGGAGCTAAATACCGATTCACTAGCAGGGGAATGGCAGTCGTACTAGCGAGTGAAACAGCGCCAATAATGCCCTGAGTCAGGGTTACTTTGAATCCTTGGCTTTTGGGGGGTTCTGAGGGCGATCCAGAATTTGCAGTCATAGGAAGGCAGGGGTATGGCTGTACAATCAACTTCACCCATTTATCGGAAGAATCGGCCTGAGCTACAACCGTATTTCTACCGAGCAAATAAAATCTTCCATGAAGCTTCAACCGCCCATGAGTTGTAGATAAATGTGACTCTAGCAAGGAACTGCTATTAGCTCTGAGCGTCACACCAACGGTACCACATTTGGCGATACACGCTCTCTAAGGTTTGGGTAAATCCGCGTCCGTTGGTCAGGGGCGATCGCGACATTAAATAGCGCAAATTGCTCCGGAGATAGCGCAGGCGATCGCGATCTTGAGCTAAGTGTTGGGCTAGACTCACATACTCTGCCAAAGAAGCAGCAATCAAATCTGTAAGACCGAGATTGGCGAGTAAGCTCACCCCCACCCTAGCCGCATGACTCTGGCCCGCCACCGTAATCACTGGAATTCCCATCCACAAAGCTTCGCAGGTGGTAGTGGTGCCGTTGTAAGGGAAGCTGTCGAGGCCAATGTCGATTTGGTGGTAAAGAGCCAAGTGTTCTGCAAAAGAGGAGACGTGCCCTAGTAGCTGGACGCGATCGCTGCTGACACCTTGCTGGGCAAATAAAGCGTGGAAGTGTTGACGGGTACTAGCATCGGTCAGAGCTTTGTACTTCAGGAGTAGCTGCGATTGAGGGACAGCCTTAAGGATCGCGGCCCAAACAGCAATGACTTCAGGCGTGACCTTAGCCAGGTTGTTGAAGGAGCCGAAAGTAATGTATCCCTTTTTTAGGACAGGTAGGGGGCTGACCGCTGGGGCGTTTTGGGCAGCCTGGTAACAGAGAAAGCCACGGGGTAGACGGACTAATGTTTCGGTATGGCGGGTATCGGCGACCCCGACCGGATCGGCCCAGGTATCGGTGAATCGGTAATCGATCGCTGACATGCCTGTCGTGTTGGGATAGCCCAAGTAAGTCACATGGATCGGCGCAGGCTTGCGGGCCAACACCAAAATTCGGTTGCCTGCTGTGTGCCCAGCTAAATCTACCAAAATATCAATTTGGTCCTGGCGTACCAACTCGGCGACTTGCTCATCACTGAGGCTAATAATGTCGCGCCACCGATCGGCAAAGCGGCGGAGTTGCTCAGTCAAGCCATCAGCCGCAGTCAAATTGGCATAGCAAAACACCTCATAGTTGGCATGGTCGTGAGCCGCGAGGACAGAACCAATGAAAAATCCCACGGGATGGGCATTAAAGTCTGGGGAGACATAACCAATCCGCAGGCGGCGATCGCGATTCCGGTCATTTAAGTGTGGGGCTGCCGCTTGAGTGAGGGGATCGGCATATTGCTCGGCCCAGTGTTTGTGCTCAGCAAAAATCGTATCCGGGTCGTGGGTGCGGTCGTACTGCAGCGAAAACAGCAGATTACTTTTGGCTTCCATCAGGCTGGGTTTCATCGCGATCGCCTGCCGATAAGCCGCGATCGCCTCGGTCATTCGCCCTTGGTCTTTGAGCACATTGCCCAAGTTGTTGTAGGTTTCTGCCAGATCAGGTCGCAGGGTCACCGCTTGTTGATAATGGTTGCTGGCCTCTGTCAATTGGCCTTGGCGCTTGTACATATTGCCGAGGTTGTTGTGCGCCTCCGCAGAATCGGGCTTGAGGGCTAAAGCTTGCTGATAAGAAGCGATCGCAGCTTCCGCTTGGCCTAAGTCCTGATAGACATTACCCAAGTTGGTATAGATGTCTGGGGCAGTCGGTCGCAGTGCTAGCGCTTTTTGATAATAGGCGACCGCTTCGCTCAGTTGGCGACGGTTAAAGCAGGCCAGTGCCAATTGGCAGTACTGGGTTGCGGCTTGTTGAAAGTATCCAGTAGCAACCTGCATCTGCCCCTGTTGTTTAGCAATCATGCCTAACTGGTATAGCGCCTCAACTTGATCGGGTTGCTGCTGCAAAATTTGTTGATAGACTTGCTCCGCCTCCGACCACCGCTGAGCTTGAGTGTGCTGAAGTGCGATCGCCAGAGCTTTAGAAATATTCACCATACCGCCCTATGCCTTGCTCTACTGCATCTTGCCTGCAAAACTGTCTTTGCTCAAGTCTGCAATAACGCTACACCGACTCCAGCATTCCCGCTCAACTTCAGATCCCAAAGATCCATACCAAGATTTGGTCAAGAAACTGAACGACAAAACTTTGGTTGGGTTTTCAGATAGGGATTAAGGTGGGAATGATCAACTGGGAGCTTATCTGGGCTGATATTGAACCCAGCGAATTGATTGAGTATTTTCGCCCGCTGAAGTGAATTGCCCCCACTTCCTAAACCCATAGAATTTTGTCCGACCGAGGATATTGAGCATGTCAAAGCCACTTAAAACAATCTCCTTGCTTTGCCCCACGCGAGGAAGACCCGATAAAGCACTGCGCCTAGTTTTAAGTGTGCTAAAAACTGCGCACCATCCGAAAAGAGTCGAAGTTTTATTTTATGTGGACGCCGACGACCCCGCCAAGCAAGACTATGTGAGCCAACTGGAAGCCCACAAAGCCGAACTGAACCACCTCAAGCAGTGCTCTTTGATGGTCAGTGAACCGATTGGCGTTTCTAAAGCGTGGAATGCTTTGGCGACTGCTTCCCAAGGAGATCTGTTGGTGATGGCAGCGGATGACCAAACCTACAATGATGCAGGGTGGGATACACGCCTCGACCAAGAAACTGCAAAATTCCCCGATGAGATTTTTTGCATGTGGTTCAACGAAGGCCACTGGGGCGAGAAGCTTTGCACCTTCCCCATCGTGAGCCGCAAATGGTGTTTGACCTTGGGCTATTTCATTACAGGCATTTTCGAGTGCTTGTATGATGATCTCTGGATTATGGATATTGCCAAGCGAGTCGGGCGCTTGCACTACATTCCCGATGTTCTGACCGAGCATTTACATTGGGGCTACGGCAAAGCTGAAATTGACTCTACTTACGAATTCAAGCAGGTGGATTCTCAGGGAAATCTCAAGCCTGCGGTGCGCCGAGACATGGATTTGTTTGGCAGAACAGCCCCCTACCGCGAAGCCGATGCTCGCAGAATTGCCGCAGTCATGAACGTTCCAGTCCCTCTTCAACCTGGCTTGCCGCCAATCGGTCGGCCCACAATTTTTAATGATGCCAATGGCGCGATCGCTCCCGCTCAACAGCCCACCGCTTCACCCGCTAGAACCCAAGTGGTGAACCTAACGATTACGACTAACCAAGAAACTAAACAGTTGAAACTGCACTTGGATGCAGAGAAATATACCCAACAATTGATGCTGTCGCGTTTTAGTACAGGCAAATTGTATGAACCAGAAGTTTCTGACTTTTTAATTCAAACACTGCGTCCCGGCGATCGCTTTGTTGATATTGGTGCACATGTCGGTTATTTTTCGCTCCTCGCTGCCACCTTAGTCGGTGCTTCTGGCAATGTGTTGGCTTTTGAAATGGAGTCAGCTAATTACAGAAAAGTTTTGGAAAACATCGAACTAAACCATCTTTCAAATCTCAAGGTTCTTAATGTGGCGTTAGGGGCTGAAACTAAAGAAGCCCAATTTTTTGTCAACCTAGATAATGATGGCGGTCATGCTCTGTGGAATGTAGGAGCGCATCAATTTAATCAAAAAAGCCGCATGAGTCAAGTAACCGAAAAAGTTAGAGTGACTACCTTAGATCAGATTTTAACTGATCAAAATCTCCATCCTCCCAAGATGATCAAAATCGATACGGAAGGGGCAGAACTAAAAGTTTTGCAAGGCAGTGTGAACACCCTGAAAACTCATCGAGTTCCTTATATTATTTGCGAAGTCAATCGTTTTGGTTTACAGCAGATGGGAACTAACGAAACTGAATTGCGAGAATGGATGCGATCGCTAGGCTATGACGCTTATTTAATGCAAGCCAGTGCACCCAATTTGGTTAAGCTAGAACCTCATCAGTATTGTGAAACGACTAAGGTATTTAACCTATTATTTCGTTGTACTTGACTTGAAGTTGTGAGAAAGTGATGAACGACTGCCCATTAGTCTGGATCATGATGGGAGTGGCAGGATCAGGCAAAACACTGGTGGGTCGGCTGTTATCCGAGCGCTTAGAAAGTGATTTTCTGGAAGGCGATCGCCGACACCCCCAAGCCAACATCCTCAAAATGCTGTCTCATCAACCTTTACAAGATGCAGACCGCCAACAGTGGTTGTTAGAAGTTGAGGATGATATCCGCAGAGCTAGCGATCGTCACCGAGAAACAGTCATCACTTGCTCTGCTCTCAAACTCTCCTATCGCAAACAACTAGCCGCTTTAGGACGAGTCCAATTGGTTTACCTGAAGGTGCCGCCATCAGAACTGGAACGCCGTCTTACCCAACGACAAAATCACTACATGCCGTCAGCGATGCTGCACAGCCAAGTCGCTGCATTCGAACCCATCATCCCCGAAGAAAATGTCATGACTGTAGACGGACTTTTGCCTCCCTTTGAGGTGGTTAACTCTTTGCTAAGTCAGGGGACACAACGATTTCCAAATCTGAAAAAACCTTGGTGGCAGAGATATGTAGAGTGATGTTTTTAATCTTGTTCTCTGCTGAATGAACAAATCCCCAGTTAAGCATTGAGAGATTAAACCTAGCAACATCTGGTTAGGCGATCGCAGTAGTCATAGTCTTAGATCAATCTCTCCATGCCAAGGATAGGTGATGGATAAAGTTGGATGGCGATCGCCAAAAATAGGTGACGGATGGGGATGGATAGCGATCGCTCAGAGTATGTGTTGAGCGAGATTGGATTGCAACACTAGACCCGAAAGTTTCTAGTTCTGGGCCAGTTCGCTAAAATTTGAGATACAGACATTGATGGATCGGCTTGCCCGCTGCTCTCTACACGGAGATGATTGGTATGACGCTACGTGAACTGCAAGATCAAGCCTTGAAACTTCCGATCGAAGAGCGTTGGCAATTGGTAAATGCATTGATGCGATCGCTCCAACCTGAGCCTCAACTAACTATCGAACCGAAAGGTTTAGCCGACAGCTTGATTGGCATTGCTAAGGCTGATTCACCGCCACCTACAGATGAAGAGGTGAAGGCAATGTTGGACGAGCGATTAGCAGAGAAATATTTGTAATGCGAGTTTTATTTAAGGCTACATTGATTGAGAAACGGATCTTATAGCTAGGCTTCCAGTATCAAGCTTGTGGAGATGAACCAATGAGTATTGATTTAGGCAAGTCCACCAACAAAGGTACAGCTATGATGAAATTTGCTCATCAATTCCAACCTGGTGTAATTCTAGAAGATGAGTATGTTGGCTGGTTCTTTGATGATTCCCTAGCAAAGTCTTTACAAGAGGATTCCCTAAACCTTGGTGTAGAGCCTGTCGATGATGCTCAAAGATTTCAGCAAATTACTTATTGGTACACCATTTTGAGGGAAAAGTACGGTGATGAAGTTATTACAGATGCGATCGCTTCAGGATGTAGGCAACTTCTTCTGCTTGGAGCAGGTTACGATACAAGGTTCTTTCGTATTTCTAGTGTGCGAGAGAAAGCCGTTGCCACGTTTGAAGTTGACTTGCCCAAAACGATTGATGATAAGCAAAAGTATCTGGTTAGCAAGCTAGGATACATCCCTGAAGGATTAAAACTTATCTCCCTCGACTTTAATCATGACGACCTCGGCAGTCTTGTTCGCTATGGTTTTGATAAAGCACTGCCAACGGTTTATGTTTGGCAAGGGGTTAGCTACTATCTACCTAAAGAGAGTGTTTCTGGCGTCTTAGACTTCATCAAATCGCAAATGGCACCTGATTCAGTGCTGCTCTTTGATTGCTGTTCCCCCTTAATGACTTTCAAAAATGACCAAGTTCCAGGTATATCAGCCAGTATTGATAAACTTGTCGAAATTGGTGAGCCGTATTTGTTTGGTATGTATGGTGATGAGATGAAAGTATGGTTAGAGGAGAAGGGATTTCAAGATATTGAGGTTTTGCAACAAGATGACTTAGAGGAGAAAATTCTGCACAAGCGTACATTGTTAAACAATATGTGGTATCTGGTGGTCGCTAAAGCGTAATGGGTTCTGTCTGTCTAACAATCCCGTTGCACACCGACTGTGTAAAGATGGTTGATCGATTCCGAAAGGGTGCTAGCGGCGGGTTGACGGGGTCATTAGGTAGAAAGTAAATTTAGCGATCGCCTACTAAATTCCCGATAAAAAAGCTCCCTCCCTAGCTTGAATTAAGACTGAAGGAGAGGACTATGAGAATTAAATTGCGATTGCCTAAAGTATTTGATTGGTGAGGTTGGATAGCGATCGCCCAGACTACATGTTGACTGAGATGGATGGCGATCGCCAAAAATAGGTGACGGATGGAGATGGATAGCGATCGCCAAAAGTAGGTGATGGGCGAGGTTGGATGGCGATCGCATTGTGAGAACTGATGGCTTAGAAGTTGCGATCGTGAAATGAGTTTAGAGGAATAGCGTGTGACGTATTTAATAGTACGCCTGCCATTAGTCGGTCGGTGAGAATTTGCTTGAAGTACTCTGCCTCTTGTACGAGAACTAAACAGCGTGAGGAAATGGGCAAACCCTAATTTTATTAAATAGTTGAGTTAACTTGTGAATGGTAGAAAAACTCATCCAACTCATCCATGAATACCAAAACAGGGTGCGAGAAGCAGTTGAGCTATTTGAGCGATACAAGGGGCTGAAACGACCTCAACGTCTTCTAGAATGGCAATTATCGGGAATTCCACAGAGAGGGTATTTAGATCCCAGTGAAAAAATTTCTTATTTTTTTCATGGGTATGGATGTTGCGTACGTTTACCATCAGGACATGTAGATTGGGATTTTGGTAGAGAAGGTCAAATTGACGGTTTTGATGCCTGGCGCTTATATGATTTTGTAGAGAGAGGAACACAGAATTTTCCAGAGTTTCGGGATGAGGAGGTATTAAAGTCTGTGTTTGCTGAAGCAGAATCCAAAGGGCTATTTCATAAATCAGACTATATTCTGTATTACCTGAAATAATAAGGAATCTGTGATAATCCCTGCAAAAAATTTGGATGCGAAGACCATGACAACCGCTGATCCAAACCGTTATGCAGCTTAATCTCTGGTGGGGACAGTAGTTGAAAGCTCATCTATTAGTTTTCAAGGTTAGGGTAGTATGAGGCTGTCTATAAGGACATGCAGCAAACAAGAGCCAATTGAATCTGAAGCATGATTGAGATTCGTTTTGGCGATAGCCCTCATGGGATAGAAATTGAGCTTTCAGGTTTGCCTAAAGATCTTCGAAATGTTCAGCAGTCAATCCTGAATCTTGTACGGAATAAGAGTCAGCAATTTTATGTTATTAAAGCTGCAATAGTTGATCCATTCCCTTACAAGGTCTGCTTAAGCTCCTTACATATCTACAAAAATGATAGTTTCGTCAGGGTTTGGGTGTCTGAAAATTCCTTGCAGATCGAAGGGGACTCCGAGAAGTTAGAAATCTTTGCAGCTTGGTTTGAGTTTGATGACGGTAATGTGGAAGGTTACCATCATCACTTTGATTACTATGGAAATGAGTGGTGGGTTAATGCTAATTCAAACCCTCTAGTAATTTCAGTTAGAGATCCAGTACAGTGTCCAGACACAGCATAACGATCGCCATGCAACGGACAAATGATGATTGCTGGCTGGGATATATAAGGTGTGGATCGCCACTGATTGCGATCGTTAGGTAGAAAGTAAATTAGCGATCACCTACTAGATTCAGCAATTTGGAATCGTAACTTATAAAAAAGCCCCCTCCCTAGCTTGATGTAAGACTAAGGGAGGGGACTAATTAAAGTTAAACAGTTAAACAACGATCGCCTTATCTAGACCATTAGCTAGAAGTCTGAGCAGCTAGTAACTCGGCGGGTAGGCGCTTGAAGGCTAACCGCTCGTTTTCGACATCGACAAAGATGGTGTCGCCAGTTGTGAACTCGCTGCGGAGGATCGCCTTGGCAATTTGGGTTTCCAGTTCGCGTTGGATGGCCCGCTTGAGGGGACGTGCCCCGTAGACAGGGTCGTAACCCACTTCTGCCAAGAAGTCGAGGGCAGCATCGGATAGCTTGAGAGCCATCTTGCGATCGCTCAACCGTTGCTCTAAGCGCTGAACTTGGAGCTTGACGATCTCGCGGAGTTCGCTGCAGTCTAGGGCATGGAAGATGATGATCTCATCGATTCGGTTGAGGAACTCTGGACGGAAGTTGTTTCGCATCGCATCCAAGACTCGGCTCCGCATCTCCTCGTACTGGGAGTTGTCTCCAGCGATATCGAGGATATACTGCGAGCCAATGTTGCTGGTCATGATAATGATGGTGTTCTTGAAGTCTACCTTGCGACCTTGAGAGTCGGTGACACGGCCATCATCTAGGATTTGCAACATCACGTTGAAGACATCCGGATGTGCTTTTTCGATCTCATCAAACAGAATTACCGAGTAAGGCCGACGGCGAATCGCTTCCGTGAGTTGACCGCCTTCCTCATATCCCACATATCCCGGAGGCGCACCGATCAGGCGAGACACAGAGTGCTTCTCCATGTACTCCGACATATCGATCCGCACCATTGCATCTTCGGTATCAAATAGGTAAGAAGCTAGCGCTTTGCCGAGTTCCGTCTTACCAACCCCGGTAGGACCAAGGAAGATAAAGCTGGCGGTGGGGCGGTTGGGGTCTGCTAAGCCCGCGCGAGACCGTTGAATCGCATCGGCTACGGCTGTTACAGCTTCCTGTTGACCCACCACTCGCTTGTGCAATTCTTCTTCCAATTGGAGCAGCTTCTGCATCTCGGACTCAACCAGCTTATTCAGGGGGATACCTGTCCACTTAGAAATGATCTCCGCAATGTCGGCTTCCGTCACTTCTTCGCGCAATAGCGATCGCCCACTGGTTTGAGTATCCGCTAGTTTCGCTTCGATCTCATCCAGTTGCCGTTGCAGTTCGGTCAGTTTGCCATATTTCAGCTCCGCCGCTCGGTTGAGGTCGTACTCACGCTCGGCTTGCTGGACTTCCACATTCACTTGTTCGATCTCCTCTTTTAGCGCTTTACGCCGATCGAGGATCTCCTTTTCTCCTTGCCATTGGGCATTGAGGCGACTTTGATTTTCTTTGAGATCACCTAGCTCTCTCTCTAGTCGGTCTAGGCGATCGCGAGAAGCGACATCACTCTCTTTTTGCAAAGACAACCGCTCCATCTCCAATTGCAGAATCTTGCGATCGATTTCGTCGAGTTCTTCTGGTTTGGAGGTGCTTTCCATCTTCAGCTTGGCAGCCGCTTCGTCTACCAGGTCAATCGCCTTGTCGGGCAAGAAGCGATCGCTGATGTAACGAGTTGAAAGTGTCGCCGCAGCCACGAGAGAACTGTCGGAGATTTTGACGTTGTGGTGCGTTTCGTAGCGGTCTTTCAAGCCCCGCAGAATCGAAATCGTATCTTCGACGGTGGGCTGATCAATGTAAACCTGCTGGAACCGTCGCTCCAGAGCCGCATCTTTTTCGATGTACTTGCGGTACTCATCCAGGGTGGTAGCACCGATACAACGCAGTTCCCCGCGAGCCAACATCGGCTTCAGCAAGTTACCCGCATCCATCGCGCCTTGGGTCGCCCCTGCGCCTACAACGGTGTGGATTTCGTCAATAAATAGGATAATTGTGCCGTTGGAGTCGGTGACTTCCTTCAGAACCGCTTTGAGACGCTCTTCAAATTCACCCCGGTACTTGGCACCCGCAATCAGGGCACCCATATCCAGAGCAATCAGCTTGCGATCGCGCAAAGATTCAGGCACATCCCCTTTCACAATCCGCTGGGCTAGACCTTCGGCGATCGCGGTTTTACCGACACCCGGTTCCCCAATCAGGACGGGGTTGTTTTTGGTGCGGCGAGACAAAATTTGGATCGTCCGGCGGATTTCGTCATCCCGACCGATCACAGGGTCGAGTTTGCCTTGACGCGCAAATTCTGTCAGGTCACGGCCATATTTAGTTAACGAGTCGTATTTCCCTTCAGGGTTTTGGTCGGTCACTTTCTGACTTCCTCGAATTTGCTCAATCGTGCTGCGTAGCTTGGCTGTGTCTAGTCTAAATTCTTGAAACAGCGATTTCCCGAAGCGATCGTCTTGGGTGTAGGCCAGGAGCAAGTGTTCGATCGAAATGAAGTCGTCTTCAAATTCTTTGCGATAGCCTTCAGCGCGATCGAGCAAGGTATCCGCACTACGGCCCCAGTACACAGAGCCACTATTGGAAACTTTGGGTTGGCGCTTAATAAATTCTTCGGTGCGATCGCGTAACTTCTGCACACTGATTCCCAGCTTACTGAAGACGCTGCTGGCAAGTCCTTCTTGCTCTACCAAGGACTTGAACAAGTGTTCTGTCTCAATCTGCTGCTGCTGGGCTTGCTTAACCACCTCAGGGGTCTGAGCGATCGCTTCCCACGCTTTTTCGGTAAATTGATTGGGATTGGTTGGTTGCATACTGCACGCTCCCCCTCTAAACAATAAATATATACATTCAGCTAGTTACAGCTATTGTAAAAAACTCAGCGTACCCAGCAGGATCGGTGTTTACGCCTTCATATAGGGGTATTACCGTTCCAAGCTTGCGGCAACAAGTTAATCCGAATCACAGCATGATGCTGGCGATCGCACCTTCGATAAGATGCTGTTGACTTCTGTTTTTGGCCTATAAGTTTTATGAAGGAACCAACCCAAAGCAGTTCAGTCTAATCCACCCTAAGTCTTTAGGATCATTGCCCTATGATCTCAATATTGATACTTTTGTACTGCCAGCTTAGGTTGAGCAAAAATTCTGGCTACCATAAAACTAGCAGACAGCACGGTTATTACTGATGGGTAGATTGCTTGAGACCTATCTTAGATATGGAGTTCCTAGTAACATGTCTACCAAGCTAGAGGCTTGTGGGCTATCAGCTACCACTCTTCGTTCAACTCCAAGCAAAATGTTAGTGAAGCATCATGCACTATCAACAGAAGAAGTGACTTGGCTCAAACAATGTGTGTCACGCCAACCCATTAATCAAGAAACTGTGCAAAAACTATTGGAAAGTAGTAACTTTGTCTGCTGTTGTTGCAAAGGAATAAAAAGTGACGCTTATATTATTCATCATATTGTCGAGTATGAAATTTCGCAGGATAACAGTTACTCTAACTTAGTAGTTTTATGTCCAAACGATCATGACCTCGCACATCGCTCTCCAGGCCTCACAAGTAAGCTAACAATTGAGCAAATCAAAAGCAGCAAGGAAAGCTGGGAGCAACAAGTCCGCTTACATAATCTTGCTATGTCTGAGTCTACAGAGCGAGAAGATTTTATACTGAAAATTCCACGATATCAAGAGTTGCAAGAGCAAATTAAAGTTCTTAAAGATCGTATAACTGACAAAGAAAAACTCCTCACTAGAAGTGAGGCTTTTTTTGATATAGAAATATCAAAGTTACAAAATCGAATTTTAGAATTGGAGAATCAAAAGACTTTTCTGGAGCAACAGGTTGAAAGTATACTTCAAAAACTCAATGATATTGATCTTAGTACAGCATCTGAACTATACCCAAAAGCTGTATTTTGCTTCTTAAACGCAGAAATTGATAAAGCCATTGACATCCTTAATGAAGTAGAGTTAGACGCTGAACTCGCGAGAATTCAAGAGAGAGAAAATATACTTAATGACTCGATGCGCAAAAATGCTGATAGTCGTTTTCTTAAAGCAAAGCTTCTTACATTGAATTTGCAGTTTTCCGAAGCAGAGGAAGTACTGGTAAAAGGCTTAGAAATTTATGGGAGATTGGCAGAACGTGAACCAGAAAGTTATCTTCTCAATTTGGTCTTAAAAATTGAGGAGGTTGGAAGTATTTATTGTAATCTTGGGCAAGCTGAAATAGCTGAAATATATTTTTTTAATGCTCTTTCTGTTTGTGAAAAACTTGAGGAGTTGCAAATCTATAAACATCTTCCATTTATCCCCATTATTTTTCAAAACATAGGAGCTTGTTATTACTATAGAGGAGATCATCAACAATCCCAAGAGTATTTAGAACTGGCGAACTCCTTGTTTGGTGTTATTGATGAATTAGATGCAAAACTTCAAGAAGAGAATCCTGAGCATAGTAATTCTAAGATACTTGGTATACCTTTTCTCAAATATAGGCACGCCTTAGTTCTTAATAATCTTGGGACTACTTATAGTGCCCTTGAAATGAATAGAAAAGCTCAAATTTCATTTTTAAATGCTAAAAATATATACGAAGAACTAGTTTTGGGGAATGAAAGTTTTTATTTGGAAGGATTAGTCAAAAATCTTGCTGCTTTAGGCTATTTTTATCTTGCAAATAATGACTTAAATGCCGCTGAGAAAACCTATCTGGACTTACTTCCGCACGCTAGGAAGCTAGCTGAGAAAAAGTATAAAGCTTATCTAGAAGACCTGGCAGATATATTGCTGAACTTCACTGCGGTGTGTATTAAGTTACAAAAATTTGAAGAAGCCAAATTTTTTTGTGATGAAGCGATTAACTTGTATCGTCAATTAGCCTCAACTAGAGGTGAGCATATAGAGATGCAGCTAGTTTCAGCTTTAATGTATTACTGCATTTCCCTTGTTGAAACCAAAGGTTCATCAAATGAGATTCTAAATTATGCTCGTGAGGTCAAGATCCTATGTGATCAATATCCAGATAATATCGATGCGCAAGAGCAAGGTAAGACATCTCAAGTTCTAATAAAAATGGTGGAAAAAGCGTAAGCTCGTCTTTACTATAGGCCTGGAAAATCAAATTCTTGAATTAGAAATTCCTCTGAGAGAAAATTTTCTTTGTGTCCAGTAACTTGCACCTTCATCATTATGTTGAGTATCTATCCCCAGCAGCAGGCTTATCCGGCACATCTTCATTACATGTTCGCTTTGGTAAACTGAGGGTATTGATTGGGATAAGTTGACCTATGACCATTGCGATACGCTATACAGGTACGCAAGCGAGCGACCAACTAATCCAACAGAAGCCACTCAGCTTCGACGAGTTTCTTGCTTCTTATGGTGGCGATAATCGCTATGAGTTGATCGACGGAGAGGTGTTCGACTTGGAACCAACGGGCCAACATGAGGAAGTTGCCACTTTCATTACCACCAAGCTCTGTGTGCAGATCGATGGAACAGGATTAACCTGGTTTGTGCTGCAACGGGGATTATTACGTCCTGCAAACAGAGGTATCACAGCATTTCGACCTGACGTTGCAGTTGTTGACCGAGATGAACTTTTCCAAGAACCACTTTGGGCCGATCAATCTATCTTGACGCTAGGGAGTTCGATTAAATTTGTTGCCGAAGTAGTTAGTAGCAACTGGCAAAATGATTATGCTCGTAAAGTGGAAGACTACGCAGTTTTAGGCATCCCTGAATATTGGATTGCCGATTATGCAGCTTTAGGTGGCACTCGACACATTGGGAAACCTAAACAACCTACCCTCTCCGTCTGTATGCTAGTGGATGGAGAGTATGAAATTCAGCAATTTCGGGGTGACCAGGCCATTGTTTCTCCAACCTTTCCAGATTTGCAACTAACGGCTGAGCAGGTGTTAACAGGCGGTAGGTAAGGTAGCTACAATTCGACTCACCTTTTGCCTGAAGCCTCACAGCTTTTAATTGTTATACATCTCTCTTTGGTTGATTGAAACATATCCCTTCAGAAAGCTACCTTGGCTTAGTTAGGATTAAGGCTCAACATCTAAAGAAATTATGCTGAAGGCTAATGCAGAAGGAGTTGTGGCAGCTAATAACGGACTAGTTATTACGCTTTTTATTCTGGTTATAACCAGCCTAGCGATCGCCTACGGCTTTGGTGTTAAAGCCCAACGTCTCCCCTTTTCAGCAGAAATTGGATTTAGTGAACAGCAATGGTCATTTCTGTGGGGGTGGGTCAAGCTAGCCTTAGTGGTTGGGGTTTTATTGCCGATCGCCTTATGTGTCCAGTCTTGGGGGCAACCTGCTGCATTGATGTTCTGGGGGAGTTACTTACTAGTCGTTGCGGTGCAGCTAATCTCGGAGCGCGTGTTCAGCCAATGGTTAGTTCCTAGTGTTGTGGTGCCTATTGGCTTTTGCTACACTGCTTTTCGGTTATGGCAATTACTGGATGGATTCACCCAACTATCATTGCCCCGTTTTGCATGGGTTGGCTTTAGCGGTGTTGTCCTATTTTGGACTGCCAACCTGGTGATGTTGATGGCGATCGCAATTCCAGTGGTTTACAAAAGACAGAGACTTCAAGAATAGACAATGCGGTAGTGCGATCGCTCCTGACACGACAACCGAGAGCAGCATCTATCTCTCTACACTATTTAGGCTTCGGAAAGAGAGCGTCAAATCTCAGTAACAAATAACCTGTCCAGCCTTTGGAGTAGCTCCACCAACCACTCAGCGCGAACATATATTCTCTAGGCAAGCTACCCAGAGGAGCCTGAAAACTGTAATTGAAGGAATCCCACGGAGATAGCCAAGTGCCATTGACCCGCCAGTGCACATATTGACCAAACTTGTTTTCACTCAAGGTCTGCATAGAAGTATCTGGGGAAGAAACACATCCCAGCTTCTCCCAAACTCTACTTTGAATACTCAGCCCGAAGCGACCATTACTAGCTTGAGCCCAAAGTTTATCAATGGCAGCGAGAGATTGTCCAGATATACCCCTAATGTCTTCGGGGCGCATCCAACCTTCTTTGGTTCTGCCTGTCAACTCTAACAAAAGTCTTTTAGTTTCTAGATCAGCTTCTTTCAATTTCCTTGCTTGAAGAAACTCTTGCAACTTCTTGCAGCTTTGAGGAATCTCAATCGATGGCTCTTGCTTAACTTCTGCTTTCTTTTCCTGTTTAACTTTTACTGTTTGTTCCGGTTTGGTTTGTACTTTCTCCTGGGAAGCTTGGGGTGGTGCGGATTTAAGAATTTCGTAGGCAGCATTAATTTGTTTGAGCTTTTCTTCTGCCTTTTCACGGAGTCTAGGGTTATCAGTAAAACGATCGGGATGCCAAACTACGGCTAAATCTCTATAAGCTTGTTTAATTTCAGCTTGAGATGCCCCTGGCTCAACTTCAAGAGTTTGATAATGTACAACGCTTGGGTTCATAGCTAGTTTCTACTAAGTTATGAGTTTTTGACGATGTACATTTCAACTCGTTCTTTGATCGCAATTTTGGCTTCTGCTACTGATTGGGCCGAAACACGGATTTGACCACTGCTGTCAATAGCCACAAAACTGTTTTGATTTGGCAACATGTCTTAGTTGAGTAGAGATTTGAGGCTTTGCTCCTGCTTAAGATACCCAAGCGTAGCCTCAGCACTAACCTAACCTGCGATTTTTTCGTTGACCGCTTCAAAACAGTGTCTTGCAAGGAAATTCACAATTACTTGATATGCAGGTTTGGCTGTTGCTCTGCTGGCGATCGCATTCCTTCTATCTCAAACTTGCCAAACACTAAATTGAGTCTGCGTTGTGCTTCTGTCAGAGCTATTTCGGGAGTGCTTTTGCCTAATAATACAGCTTCGATCGCCCGTCCCAAATGCTCAGAGACACGATTGTATCCAAAGAAAATCGGTCGCGATCGCCCGTAGGGAGCTTGTTCTAAGAATACGCTGACCCCAGGTTGTTGGGCGACAAATTGTTGATAGGTGGGATTTTGCCGAGCCTCAAGATTAGTGGGTAGATAGCCTGTTCCTAAAGCCCATTGCGTTTGGAATTCCTCACTCAACACATATTCTGCAAACGTAAAAGCCGCACGTTCTCGCTCTGGTGTGGTTTTGAAAATAAATAGGTTTTCTCCCCCGCTCGCCGTTGCCTGTTTATCTCCAATAGGGATGGGAATGACGCCGAAATCGACTCCGGTAGCTTGCAGTTGGCCCAGCGTCCAGGGGCCAGAGAGTTGCATGGCGACTTTGCCTGCGAGAAAACCATCTAGTTCATAGCCGCGTTCTGGGAGAGATAAAACAGCAGAACCATCGTCTAGCAAGTCTCTCCACAATTGCAAAGCCGCGATCGCCCCTGAGTTTGCTAAGTTAACCGCAGATGGATCAGCTTGACCTGTAGTTGTGAGTTCTCCGCCTCCACTCCACATAAACGGTAACCAGTTAAATACTGTCCACTCACCTTTCCCCAATGGTAGGAGAATGCCATGTTGGTCAATGCGGCGATCGCCATCGGTGTCGCGAGTTAAAGTCTGCGCGACTTGCCGCAACTCCTCCCAGGTTTTGGGCAGTTGGGTAATACCAGCGGCTTCAAACAAACTCGGTCGATAGAAAATACCGACATTGTTGGTGCCAAAGGGAATCGACCAGAGATGGTTTTCCAACTCCATTGTCTCGAACAGAGTCGGCGCAATTTGCTCACGTAAAGGAGACTGATCCAACAACGGCTCTAGAGGCCGAATCGCATCCAACTCCACCAACTGCCCCGTAATCATCGGGGCAAACCAGAGCATGTCCGGGGCTGAATTCCCCACCACAGCCGCGAGAATCTTGGGCATCTGCTCATCCGGTTGCCCGACATAAATTGAGTCAACCTGGATATCAGTGTGAGTTTGATTAAATCGATCGACCAGTTTCTGTAACACATCACGATTGGGAGGTGGGTTTACCCCTTGCCACAGTGCCAGATGTGTCACCTGAGGAGCGGCGATCGCAGATGTAGTCCAGTCAAACCACCCCAATATGCTCAGCAGTAGGAGCGCAATCACGATGAGATTTCTCACCCCTGTTGATTGCCAGCTTCCCTGTAAGCACTGCCTCCACGCTCTATTCATAGCTTTTTGATGTTGCGATCGCTCAACCTAACTAATGTAGTGGATGCAAAGCCTCTGCTAACATCGATGCTAGTCAATCCAATTGCAGTTTTAACGGTTTCAGTCTGACCTCACCTCTTTATGGCAGGACATAGTAAGTGGGCCAATATCAAGCGCCAAAAAGCCAGAGTCGATGCAGTGAAGGGCAAAGTCTTCACTAAAATCTCGCGAGAGATTATTGTAGCAGCCAGAAGTGGCGTGCCCGACCCCAACGGCAATTTCCAACTTCGTACCGCGATCGAGAAAGCTAAAGCCGCTGGAATCCCCAACGACAACATTGATCGGGCGATCGCCAAAGGAGCAGGTAAACTCGGCCCCGACAACGCCGCCTTAGAAGCCATTCGCTACGAAGGCTATGGCCCTGGGGGTGTGGCAGTACTGATCGAAGCCTTGACCGATAACCGCAACCGCACCGCTGCCGACATGCGCGAAGCCTTTAGTAAAAATGGCGGCAACTTAGGCGAAACTGGCTGTGTGAGCTGGATGTTTGACCAAAAAGGCGTCGTTACCCTCACTGCTGCCCCAGCCGAAGAAGGACGGAAACGCAATCGCAACGCCACCAGCAGCCAAATTGATGAAGATGCCTTGCTAGAAGCCTCCCTTGAAGGTGGAGCCGAATTTTACGAGCTAACGCAAGTTGATGAAGTTGAGGGCGCAGAAGTGTTCACCGAAGTCGCCAACTTGGAGAACCTTACCCAAGTGCTGAAAGACAAGGGCTACCACATCCAACAAGCCGAACTGCGCTGGATGCCCAACAACACGATGGAAGTCACCGACCCCGATCAAGCGCGATCGCTCCTGAAACTGATGGATGCCCTAGAAGACTCCGATGATGTCCAGAACGTCACCGCCAACTTCGAGATGGCCGAGGAGCTAATGTCGTTGACGATGGCTTGAAGAACCTCTCCCCCAGCCCCTCTCCTACGAGGCGAGGGGAGTTTTTTAGGGAAGGGGACTGAGGGGTTAGGTTACTTAAAACTCCAAGCTGCCGCCGCCACACATCCCCAGCCAATCAAAAACGCCACCCCACCGAGAGGAGTAATCGCGCCCAGCCACTTCACCCCAGAAAGACTCAACGCATATAAACTGCCAGAAAACAGCACAATCCCTGTCAGAAACGCATAACCTGCTATGTGCAATAAAGTAGAGGGTATCGCCACCTGAGCCAGCAGCACCGCCACCAACAACAAAGCCAACGCATGATACATCTGGTAGCGCGAAGCCGTCTCAAAAATCTCCAAAGCCCGATCGCTCAACTTATCTCGCAAAGCGTGAGACGCAAATGCTCCCGCCGCCACTGCTAAACCTGCCAAAATTGCCGCGATCGCCAAAAAGATACGAACCATGCCAATCCTCTCAAACACATCTACGCTTCATGCTAGCGAGCTTGGCTTACTGGAGCGATCGCCAGTGGTCTGAGTTGAGTGGGATTGAACCAGCCTCCAACAAACTCACGGCTTTCAGGTCAAACTCATAGGCAATACTGCCGCGATCGGTGACATCAAACGTGGCTCCAAACTCCCTCGCCTTGGCATCTAAATACTGTTTCGCGTCTGCTCCAGAAAGTTTAGCCTCCATCGCTAACTCCAAAACAGTGACAGAGCCGTGGCCTTGCTTGAGTAGATGATAAAAGATTGCTTGCAGGCGATCGCGTTCTTCCTTCTGGCGTTGTCGATACAGTCCCCAAGTTAACCAAGCCCCCCAGGCCGTAATGGGGATGCCGCCTACTAGACAACCGATTGCAGAATCTCGATCTTCCTGAGAAGCGTTTTTGTCGGGCAGCACTGCCACAGGAACGATGAGAAACAACAATCCCCAAGTGAGCAAGAATCCAGCTGCTAATTTTTGAAGCAGTTTCATGACGATGAGTGAGTCTGCAAGTTTGCCGAGATTGTACCGCAGGCACTGATCATTTCGGCTTACAACATGAGGCGATCGCGCTAGCCGAGATTCTAGCCTGTCGCGATCGCCCTTGCCTCTGAATTTATCGAATCTTGAGGCTGTCGAATTTTGCAGCTTATTTTTTCACGGCTTCCAGGAGGCGGGAGAAGTAGAAGCGGGTTTTGGTCATGGCGTTGCGCTCAATTTTCCAGCCGTTGGCTTCTAGGATTTTTACTACGTCTGCTTCCCGATGCAGGTAGGCACGGGTGGCTTTGCTGGGGCCAGGGAAGAAGTCGCCAATTTTTTTCAGCAAGCTGTAGGCGAGGGTTTTGGGGGCAAAGCTGAGAATCAAGCGAGAGTCTGCCAGAGAGCTGAGATAGGCGATCATGTCAGCGGCTTTCTCTTGGGGGTAATGAATCAGCACGTCCAGGCAGATGACGGTGTGATACTTACCGCTCAGACTTTCTAGGTCTTGAACGCTGAAGGTGGGGTTGGTGGTTTGGCCTAGCTCGGAGGCAGCTCTGTCTTTGGCTTCTTCAACCATTTTTTCGGAAATGTCGCTGCTGAAGACTTTAGCGCCTGCTTCAGCCAAGGGGATGCTGAGGCTACCAACCCCGCAGCCTGCGTCGCATACGGTGATTTGTGAGAGGTTGTCGTCGGCTTTGAGCCAGCCTAAGACGTGATCAATGGTCTGTTGATGCCCAATGCGAATGTCGAGTTGGACTTTGTTAACTTCTCCATCGCCGTAAATGCGTCGCCAGCGGTCAAATCCGGTTGCGTTGAAGTACTCCCGGACTACGGTTTTATCATCCACCACGTTCATAAATTTGGTTCTATTTGCTGGGTTTCATACAGACTACAGTTCTCAATCCTATGATGATTTGTTGTTGGGGTGATAATTTTGGGTTCGGGCGATCGCGGCTCTCTGATGCTTTTGGTGACCATTGGGGAATCCGAGCCTTGAGGGCACCTGCCCTCAAACTCCCGCTGAGGGACGGCTGCGTCCCCCAGACCCCCTCCAGACGAGTTTAACTGTGGGAGAAACTTTGCGACCTAACCCCCGGCCCCTTCCCTGCAAGGGAAGGGGAGATAAGATTCTTTAGCTCCTCTTGTAGGAGAGAGGTTGGGGAGAGGTCTGCTCTACTCGCTTCCAGCTTAGGTTCTGAGTTTCAGGATCGATCGCCCATCGCAGCAAGTTGCTAGCTGGCTGACCTCGGTAGGGGCAATGTTCTCCTGCGGGTTCTTGCCACCAACCGATCGCGCGTCTGGGTGCAGTGGTGGCTAGGGCGATCGCCTGTTCAATATCGCAAATTCCCCATTTCACTAAGTTCTGCACCCCAACCAACAATGGCAACGTTGTCCCAGATAATGTGCCGTCGGGGAGGCTAGCAGTGCCTTGTTTGACTTCGATTTGGCGAGTATCCCAGGGGTAAGTACCATCGGGGAGGCCAAGGGGGGCGAGGGCGTCGCTGACTAGGAATAAGCCTTGGTCGTAATGGCTGGCTCGTAACAGGAGGTCGAGCATGATGGGGGAGACGTGTTGACCGTCGGCGATGAAGCCACATTGCACATGGGGGTCAGCGATCGCGGCTCCGAGTAGGCCAGGTTCGCGGTGGTGCAGGCTGGGCATGGCGTTGAAGGCGTGGGTGACCATTGTAGACCCCTGGGCGAAGGCTTGCTGAGCTTGGGTGGCGGTAGCTTGGGAGTGTCCAAGGCTGACGGTGATGCCGAGGGATTGCAAGTAGGCGATCGCGGCTCCGGTGGGGTCGAGTTCGGGGGCCAGGGTGATGATTTTGACGAGGTGGGCGTAATCGCCGAGGACTTGCTTGACTTGCTCGACGGTGAGGGGCAGTAGGTATTCGGCAGGGTGGGCACCGCGTTTTTCGGGGTTGAGGAATGGGCCTTCTAGATGCACACCGAGAATTTGGGCGGCTCTAGTTTGCGTGGGCTGGATTTGCTCGATGAATTGGGCGATGGTGGCGAGCGATCGCTGAATGTTCTCGATGGAGGTGGTGACAAGGGTGGGGAAAAAACCATCTACGCCTTGCTGCCACAGAAATTGACAGATTTCAGTCAGTTTTCCTAAATGCTCTGGAGCGAGGTCTGGAAAGGCTAACCCCAAAGCCCCATTAATTTGTAGATCGATCCCACCAAGAGAAATCCAGTCTTCGTTTACATCTAGCAGGGGTTCGTGAATGGGTATGACGCCAGCGACGGATTGGCCCATTAGCTCCACCCGTTGAATCACGCCGTCTTGAATGTGAATATGTTGAATTCCTGAGTAACCAGGCACCCGCGCCTTGATAATATCCATGTGCTGGATTGAGAGTTGCAACACTGAAACTGCAAGTTCTAACTTAATCCAAAATCCAAAATCTCAAATCCAAATCTCAATGACTCAACCTTTAGTTGGCATCATCATGGGCAGTGATTCCGATTTGCCCACCATGCAAGCTGCGATCGCTGTTTGCGAAGAATTCGGTGTGCCTTACGAAGTTGGCATCGTCTCAGCCCACCGCACCCCAGAACGCATGGTGGAATATGCCCAGCAAGCCCACTCACGCGGAATTAAAGTCATCATCGCTGGAGCAGGGGGAGCCGCTCACTTACCAGGAATGGTCGCCTCTCTCACTCCTTTACCCGTAATTGGGGTTCCGGTGGCTACCCGCAATCTCCAAGGTGTAGATTCGCTCTACTCTATTGTGCAAATGCCCGCCGGAATTCCTGTGGCTACCGTTGCGATCGGCAATGCCAAAAACGCTGGACTATTAGCCGTGCAAATCCTCGCTACCTCCAATCCCACATTGCTAGAGCAAGTTCAGCAATATCGCCAATCTCTCAAGGATATGGTGATGGAGAAACAAGCCAAGTTAGACCAAGTCGGCTATCAACAATATCTCAAAGAAATGTAATCTTCTTTCCTCTTTCTTTTTTCATCCTGCTTCTCTCCTCCCTCGCTCTCTCCCTTATCCTTCCTCCTGAAAAAATGTATCGAAATAGCTCAGTCTGCTTACATTTTTTAATAACTAGCAGCGCGGCTTGTGATGTAATGGATTGAATGCGGATGAATTTCGGCTCACTGAGGCTTTTGGTGGCTCTGACGTAACAGAGCTTCAGAATATTTAACACAAACTCTCATCAAATCGGTCTACTGTAACGATTTAGGTGGTTTTTAGGTTTCCGTAAGGATCGCCATTCCAGCAAACAACTTTAGTGTTGGGAAATTTAGCAGGATATTTAGTATGACCAGTACTGTCGCTACCAATTTAGAGGGCAACGGTAATTTAGCAACCAAACTTCGTGAGGGCACTAAAAAAGCCCACACTATGGCTGAGAACGTCGGCTTCGTAAAGTGCTTTTTGAAGGGAGTTGTTGAGAAAACTTCTTACCGGAAGCTGGTCGCCAATCTCTACTTCGTTTACTCTGCGATCGAAGAGGAAATGGATCGGCTCCAGAACCATCCGATTGTTTCGAAGTTCTACTTTCCCCAGCTAAATCGGCAGGAAAGCTTAGAGAAGGATCTTTACTACTACTACGGCCCCAATTGGCGTGAAGAAGTGGCTCCTTCGCCTGCCGCTCAAGCTTATGTGCAACGGATTCATGAGATCGCGGCTTCAGAGCCTGAGTTGTTAGCGGCGCACTCTTACACTCGTTATTTGGGTGATCTCTCGGGTGGTCAAATCCTCAAGGGGATTGCTCAGCGGGCAATGAATCTAGAAAGTGAGGGCACCGCGTTCTACGAATTTGCAGATATTGCTGACGACAAGGCATTCAAAAATACTTACCGTCAAGCAATGAATGAGTTGCCTGTGGACGAGGCGACAGCTGATCGGATTGTTGAGGAAGCTAATTCAGCTTTTGGCATGAACATGAAGCTGTTCAATGAACTAGAAGGTAACCTGATCAAGGCGATCGGGGTGATGCTGTTCAACACGCTCACTCGTCGTCGCGGTCGTGGCAGCACCGAAATGGCTACTGCTGAATAAGCTGGCTGAGCTACTTCTGTCGCTAACTTCGAGGAACTATCCTCTATCTAAAATTTAGTCTCCATTGTGAGCAAACTTGTAATCCTGGAGGCTTGGTGGTTGTAAAGCAGTCACTGAGCTTTCAGGATTATTAGCTTGAAGGCGTCCTGCTGAGAGTGATAACCTGAGCAAGCAATATTTGGGCAAGCGATCGCCCCTTCTAAAACCTTTTCAAATCCTTTTCAAACCCTTTCAAATCCTTTCTGAGTTTAGGCATGGCTGCAAAAATTCCTGTTACCGTCATTACTGGCTTCCTAGGCAGTGGTAAAACGACCCTGATTCGACATGTGTTGCAAAACAATCAAGGTCGGCGGATTGCGGTCTTGGTGAATGAGTTTGGCGAGTTGGGGATTGATGGTGATTTGCTACGGTCTTGCCAAGTGTGTCCAGATGAGTCCGGTGAGGAGCAAGTAGCGAGTGCAGCCAACGTTTCCAACATTGTGGAGCTGACCAACGGCTGTCTTTGCTGCACCGTACAGGAAGAGTTTTTGCCGACGATGCTAGAGCTAATCAAGCGTCGAGATCAGATCGACTGTATTTTGATTGAAACGTCTGGTTTGGCTTTGCCCAAGCCGTTGATTAAAGCGTTTCGCTGGCCCGAAATTCGCAATGCCGCCACCGTAGATGGGGTGGTAACAGTGGTGGATTGTGAGGCGGTGACTCAGGGAACCCTGGCGAGCGATCTGCAAGCTGTAGAAGCCCAACGGCAAGCCGACCCAAATCTAGACCACGAAACGCCTCTGCAAGAGTTGTTTGAAGATCAACTCGCCTGTGCCGATTTGGTGGTGCTGAATAAGACAGATCTAGTAGATGCCGATGCTCAAACTCAAGCCCTAGAGCTGATTCAGCGAGAATTGCCCAGAGCCGTCAAGATTGTAGCGAGCGATCGCGGTCAACTCAGCCCAGATCTACTCTTAGGGTTCCAGGCAGCCGTGGAAGACAACCTGGAGCAGCGCCCCAGCCATCATGACACTGAGGAAGAGCATAATCACGATGACGATATCACCTCGACTCATGTTGTCCTAAACCAAAGCTTCGACCCAGACCAGCTACAACGCCAGTTGGAAGCTCTGGTGCAAGAGCAAGAAATCTACCGGATTAAGGGGTTTGTGGCAGTGCCCAATAAGTCGATGCGGTTGGTGCTACAAGGGGTGGGTAAACGCTTCGAGCGCTTCTACGATCGCCCGTGGCAACCGGATGAAACACCAGAAACCCGCCTAGTCTTCATTGGTCGGGCGATCGATGCTGCCAAGATTGAGTCGCAGTTGGTAGCTACGGTAAGCTGAATCAGTCGAAAACTGGCCTGAGAGCTAAGCGGCTACCTAGAAATAGTTAGTATCTAGTTTATTGGTTGCGCTGTGAAAGTTGTTTCTACACACCAACGTCTCAAAAAGCGATCGCGGAGTTTTCTGAGCATTGGCATTATTTTGGGCCTTGTACTGACCGTAACTGTGACCTTGGCTGCGACTCCAAGCTCCTTAACCAGCTTATTTCGGCCCACTCCGGTCGTAGTTAACTCCAGCTTTATTAGCCCTTTAGTGGAGCTATTTGGTAATGTAGCTGTGGGTAAGCGGGTGTTTGTGGCTAGCAACACGGTTTTACGGGCCGATCCCGACACTCACATCTGCATTGGCAATGAAACAAATCTCCAAGACAATATTCTTTTTATTGCCCGCCGCCGCACCCCTTCTCCCACTAGCGCCTGTGGTCGCAGATCGAGCAGCACTGGAAACCAAGTCAGCATTGCTCACCAAGCCAGTATTGAAAATTCCAAAATCGGCAACTTCACTTTCATCGGCTTCCACGCGCAATTGCAGAACACCGTTCTAGAGGATGGGGCTTTTGTGCTGCATGGAGCCAAACTGGCTAACGTACGAATTGGCAGAAATCGTCTCGTCCCGATTGGTGCAGTCATTACCACGCAAGCTCAAGCAGATGCCTTGCCTCTAAAAACCACGGACAATGCCGAGTTTCAAAGAGAAGTCTTAGAAGTGAATGAAGAGTTTGCCGAGCATTATGGTGAACTCTATCGATCGCAGGGATTCGATGCCGTCACTGGCATTAGCCCCGCCCCACGAACCTCCTGGAACCCAAAACCCGTGCGACCCACCTTAGGTCAGAACGTTCGAATCGACCCATTTGTGCGAATTGTGGGTGACGTGCGCCTGGGCCGTAATAGTGTGGTGGGTCAGCGTACCTCGATTCGGGCTGATGAAGGTTCACCCATCATCATTGGCGAAAATGCTGCGATCGAAGATCGAGTCACCTTTCATGCCCTCAAAGGCACCAGCATCCGAATAGGCAGAAACTTAAATACAGACGACAACGTTGTCTTCCACGGCCCCTTAGAAGTCGGCAACAACCTGGCGATCGCGGATGATGCAGTCTTGTTTCGCTCTCAGGTAGGTGACAACGTCACGATTGGTACGGGGGCCATTGTAGTGGGAGTGACGCTAAGGGATGGATCTAAGGTGCCGCCGCAAGCTGTGATCACAGCACAGAAACAAGCAGATGCATTGAAAACCAGTTAAAACTCCCTAGAAGGAAGCTGATCAAAGCCCTATGTAGGCACAGTTTCTAGGAATAGGCTTGAATGTCCTCGCCACACTGATCTACTAAGTAGCAAAGGGCGCGAAACCGGAGGCCTACCAATTCCTCGTACAAAGGATTGAATTTGCACAGTGGTGGAATATGAGCAATTTTGCGGCCAAAGAGAGTAATGTCTCTCTCAAAAGGGCACTGAGCTGGAATTGTTTTGGCGAGAAAATGAGCCAACCGAGGGGTTTGGACTTCAATTCCATCCAGCCACTGCCGTAAAGGCTTGAGAAAACCAAATTGTAGCTTAAACGGAGCTTTGCTCTTAGCGGGAGCCACTGTTTCATCGAACAGGGCAAAACTACCTTGATTTGTTGACGCCATAAACATGCGTTCCAAGTAAGAGAGAGGTAGGAATGGCGGCGATGCTCCTAGCAATGCTCTGGGCGATCGCGGGTAGCAGACGCTCTTAACATTCCCATACATAACGATACAAATGCTAGCGAATTGTTCCGTGAAGTGGCAAATAAAAGCAGGTAATTTTGATAAATCTCTGATGAAATCTGCAAATTTGTAGCAAAAACTACCAGATTTTTGCACTTAGAAACCAGTTCGATTCAAACTCATCTTTTTAATAGGAAAACCTTGCATGTTTTTGCTGAAGTTTGTACCCATCTTTGACGTTGATATAGCAGTACTGTTAAAGGTTAAGACGGGGTGTGGGGGCTTCGCCCCTGCACCCCCTTTGCCCTAAACTTGATGCGTAGCACTATGGAGCCCACATGCTTTTTTGTTAAAGCTCCCAATCTAAATCCCCCAAGTTAAACCCTAAGTATGCGATCGCGCCCTCTGCCCCTGCACAGACCTGTTAACCCATCTAGTTGTGGTAAAGCTCCTGAAGCAGCCTTAGCAGCCTGCAACAAAAAGCATTTGCGTTTCAATTTCTTCCCAGGTTTTGGCTGAAACTCGAACGGCTGATTGCTTACAACGGACTAGCAGACAATTGGCGTAAAGGTAGTTTTCCAGCGCTTGTAACTCTGCGGCGGATAAATCCACTAGGGCAGCATCGAGCTTGAGGGCGTGGAGCCAGACTTGAGAAACGCGATCGCGAAAGGCTTGCTGCACTTCATAGGGTTGGCTAGTATCTGGGGCTTTGGTTTTTAGAGCATCTAGACGAGCAATCAAGGGGTGGAAGTTGACGCTGTTAAACAGTTGGCTCTTGCTAAACTCTTGCGCTAGAGAGTTGGTGACGGCGCGAGCTAGAGTCCGAGCGGGAATCCGGTTCAGGCTGCGAGTTCGGGCACGGGCGCGAGCGGGAGCACAGTCAAAATTGAGGCTGCGGGCCAGTTCCATCGCGCGAGCTAAATCGATCGCTTGCACTGAAGCAGGGGCACAAACTAGGTCTAGCGTCCGTACGAGATCTAAAACGCGCGCGGTATTGGGATGGAGCACCCGGACTAGTTCTAAGGCGCGATCGCGAGCTAAAGCTACAAACAATGCCGAGGCTCTTTTTACCACAGGCTTCACAGTGGTTCCTGGGCCTTCAGTAATTTGGTGCGCCCACTGCAACAAAGCTTGCAACTTAGGAGTGGTGATGTAGCGACGAGTTTTGCGAGCCATGCGGATCAGTAGTTCATCAGCACCATGCCGCATTAGCCCTGCCACGAGTAAAAATACTTCTTGCCAACGCGGGTCTGTGAGGTGATCGGCGACTAAGCGAACCACTTGATGATTGTCGGCGATGTACTGGGCAGTGAGATATTCTTGCAGCGTCAAATGGGAGAACGAAAACACATCTTCTGCCCGTTCGACTAAAATGCCTTGCTGAATCGCGATCGCATTTAATACCGCCTCTCCATTCAAGTGTTTGGGTGCATTTAAGTTATCAGTTAAAAAAGTTTTGATTTGACTGACAATCTCCGCTTGAGAGAAGAAGAGCCGATCTGATTTGAATGCATTATAGGCAATTTCAGATAATAAAATTTCTTCTAATTCGGTGCTTAAGCCTTGGTAGATTTCATCGCGTAAAATGCGTTTCTCAGAAGCCCATTCCTCCAGCAAAACTCGGAGAGCCTTACGATAAAGAACACTGCGATTGTTGGGGAAATTTTGAGAGCGATCGTAGACTAAACAAAGGAGTGTCAGTAGTAAAGGCGAGTGGGCTAATTCTTTGGCCGCAGCGTTTTCTGGCTTTATAAGTAACTCCCAACACTTCTGCCCGGTGCCAGCTTGCTGATCCTCGTTGGAGCGGAACCAATTATGGATGAACTGCTTGATTTGGGCAGGGTCGAAGTCAGCCATTGCCACATCGGTAAATCGTCTAAAGTTGTGGCGATAGGCGGCGAGGCGGCAAGAGGCAATAAAACGGTTTTGATCGTACTGATCGACAAAGTTTTGAATTTGACAAATTGCTTCATTTAGATTTTTGCCAGGGACTTCATCTAAGCCATCTAATAAAATTAATAATTTGCCTTGTTCTAACAGTTGAGTCGTGGCTTCTTCCGGGTGGGGAAAACCACAAATTTTGAACTCCTGGGCGATCGCTTTCTCGATGTTGATCTTGCTGCTAGTAAAGCTCTTTAGCTCAATCAGCACCGGGATACATTCATGCTCATAGCCACCTTGGGTTCCCTTGAGTGCTTCCAAACCCAACTTGCGGAGAAAGGTCGATTTCCCTGCTCCAGGCCCACCTAGCACCATTAAATATTGTTTTTCGTTGGCAACTCTTCGACCATCCTGACGGCTCGACTCTTTGGGTTGAAAGCTACGAGTTCGAGTTTGGCGATAGGCTTTTTCTAAGGTTTCAATCGACTCAAACCGCCGCAGATCCCACTTGTCGAGCAATTGAACGGTCGTGTAAATCGACTCCAAAGGTGCAGGCTCACGCATACCCAACACTTTCAGAATGCCGTGGCGCTCCCCATAGTTTTGGACGTACTGGGTTGAAGCTGCCGCGATCGCCTGCTTGGTTTTTTCGTCTAAGCTTTTTTTGCCCATCCAACCGAGCAGTTTGCCGCCTCCCTCCCAAACCACACGGCTGAAAATGCTAGCCAAACCCATGCTGGCGGCTTGGAGGGCGATTTTTTCCAGTCCAATCATAGGAGTATGAGAGAAAAAGTTGGCACGATGTCAACAGATTAAGGGGAAATCTGCCAGATTTCCACTCTCAACTCTTGGGCGTGCTCAAGAGAAACTGAGGGATTGGTTAAGATGACGACAAAGGACGCTCTCTATTTCCTCAAGGGTATAGGGCTTGGTCACGTAATCATCGCAGCCTGCTAATAAGGCTTGGTCACGATTGCACAGGGCTGAAGCGTTAGAAATTTTACTACCCTGCACTATCATCGCTGTGATGGCAATGACAGGAATCGTTGCCGTTTGTGGATTTTGTTTAAGACGGCGAACAACCTCTAGACCGTTCATTCTTGGCAAACAAAGGTCTAGTAAAATTAAGTCCGGTTGGCAGCGTTGGGTTAGGGCTAAAGCCGTTTCGCCATCAGGAGCTGTAATACTTTGGTAACCAAGGCTTTCCAGAAAAAAGGCGCTTAGCAGGCGATCGTCTTCATAGTCGTCTACAGATAAAATCAAAGGCACCATCAAGTTTGCAGCACTCTGATTGAACGTTATGACTTCAACTCAGTCGTAACAGCATTGAGGCTCATGCTGCTCCCTCCAATTTATATTGATGGCTTTGCTAAAGAGTTGTCTGTCCGTTGCCGTACCTAAGCTGAGACGTAATGCTTGTGAGTGCGATCGCGCTGATTGGCTGGCCCACGCGTTCAGAGTTGCCACTCATTCAGAGTTGATTGTTGCAGCCAAAATTTTCTGTCTTTGCTTCGTACCTACCAAGGCGAACGGGTGGTAATTCCCAACTCCATTGTGTTCACGAGTCCCGTGCAAGTTCTAACTGCAATGCCCCATCGCCGAACTGATTTAGCCATTGGCGTTGATTACAACACGCCTTTACCCCAAGTCATCCAAGCTTTTCTGGAGACGGTGAACCAGGTTGATGAAGTCTTGACCAAGCCAACGGCAGAAGTAGATATTGTGGGGTTTGGTGAAAGCTCTATTGATCTCATGGTGCGCTATTGGACTGCTCCGACAAAGGCTGTAGTTCGGCGCACCCGTACCATTGTGATGATTGCCTTAAAGGAAGCTTGCGATCGCGCTGGCGTTTCCATTCCTTATCCCATTCGTACCGTCTACTTCTATGACCAACAGCGGTTTAAGGAAGCGGTAGTCGATGGGTCATCTGGTGCAGCGCTCGATGGGAGACGGACTGATGCTAGACGTAGATAAACCGATGGGAGTTAGTCGGAGTTAGGTTGGCGCGATCGTCGGGCAGGGTTCATGCGGGACTCTAGAAAGCTAAAGGCTTGAGAAGAAAGTAGATTTAGAACTAAGTAGACCAGGGCTACAGCAGCGTAAATTTCAAAGGCGCGGTAATTGTCAGCTACGATTAGTTGCCCTCGGCGGAGGAGTTCCTCAAACCCAATCACAGAAACCAAACTCGTATCTTTTAGCAGGGTGATGAACTCATTGCCTAGAGGTGGCAGCATGCGCCGAAAGGCTTGTGGGAAAACCACATAGCGCAGCGCTTGTCCTGGCCCTAAACCAAGAGATTGCGCTGCTTCTACTTGGCCCACCTCGATCGACTGAATCCCCGCTCGTACAATTTCAGCCAGATAAGCTGTGCTGTTGAGACTGAGAGCCAACACCGCTGCACCCAAACGATTGAACGTAAAGGTGAAACCTAACCCTTGCACTAAAGCTGGGATGCCAAAGTAGATCATCAAGATCTGCACCAGTAGCGGTGTGCCTCGAAAAAAGTCAATGTAGATTCTGGCGAACCAACGCCAAGGGCGAGAAGCAGAGAGCCGAGCTAACCCCATCAACGTGCCACCGATTAATCCCAAAAAAACTGAGAGCGCAGTTAATTGCAGCGTAATCAAAGCGCCTTGTATCAGGATGGGTAGGGCTCGCGTAATGACCGCACCGGAAGTAGCTGGGGGAGCGGTTTCAGCTTGGGAAGTTGAACCAGGAACCGTAGCTGTGGCGAGCGAAGGAGCTTGGGCGTTAAACCATTTACGGTAGATTTGGTCATAGGTGCCGTTGCTGAGGATGCGGGTCAAGCCAGCGTTGATTCTGGCTAAATCAGCAGAATTTTTGGGTGTGGCAATACCGTAAAACTCCTCCGTCAGCAATTGGCTAGTGACCTTAATCCCGGTGAGGTTGTTGGTTTTGATCGCATACAACGTCACAGGCGCATCATTAATTACTGCACTGACATTGCCATTGAGTAACGCTTGCAACGCTAAAGGAGCCGAATCAAACGTGCGAATTATTGCACCGGGAATTTTGCGGGCGGTTTCTGCGCCTGTAGTGCCAATCTGGACACCGATGGTCTGGTTCTGCAAACTGCTTAGGTCGGTTGTGCTGGTATTGTTGGCCCGAACCGCGATCGCCAACCCCGCCTTAAAATAAGGCCGCGAGAAATCTACCGTCTGTTGCCGCTCAGCGGTAATCGTCATTGAGCTAATCGCCGCATCTACGGTTCTGGCTTGCAAGGCAGGAATCAGACCATCAAACGGTAAACTTTGGAACTCCACCTGCAACCCTTCCGCTTGGGCGATCGCCTGCATCAAATCAATATCAAATCCTTGCAGCCCACCCCCAGGCGCTTGAAACTCAAACGGGGGAAAAGCTGGCTCAGTGCCAACTCTCAGAACTCTCTGAGTCTGCGCAACAGAAGCCGAGTGACCTAGCAAAATCAGCAGCAAACAACTGCAAGCCACAACTAAGCGTTGCAGCCAACGTGATCTTAAAAAATTCGGCATATGTTTAGAGCTTCCACTACCCTCCGCCGCAGTTGAAACACAGGATGATGGCGATCGCTAAGGCTGCGCCGATCCAGAGATTGCGTCAATCTTACAAGCTGAACCGCAGAGTGTCGCTAGAATCAGCATTAAATGATTCGTTCCTTCTTCTGGCGCTATGGACAGTACAACCCCCGCTATCTTGTTCGAGCAGGTAGAAAAAAGCTTTGGTGACTTGAGAATTCTACAGGGAGTTAGCGGTGTCGTCCAGCCAGGAGAAGTCGTTGCCGTAATTGGCCCTTCCGGATGTGGCAAAAGCACCTTACTCCGCTGCTTCAATCGCCTCGAAAGCATCAACAGTGGGCGCTTACTCGTCAACGGCATGGATCTATCACCGCCCCACCTGAAAATGAACCAGTTAGGGGGTTGCAAATAAATAACACCCCTGTCAAGCAGGAAGAATGGTGATATCCCATTTGGGTAAAGTTTCAGACCGTTGCCAGAAGGGGAGATAGGATTCTAATTCCTCAGCCAGCAATTTGAT